>CAZSOG010000109.1:0-9543 GCA_964607555.1 uncultured Pirellulaceae bacterium
GTTGCTGTGCACGACTTTGCCCAGCATATTGTTCGAGTCCAACGAAATTGCGCGGCGGATCAAGTCGCCGTTGAACAGCATCAGAGTCTGCGGAATCGTGCCGTTGAAGGTCGTCGATTCGCCGCCTTCATCCGTCCCGAACGCGGTCGTGAACTGCTGCAACCATTGACTCTTGGTGCGCTCTTGCTCGGCATAATCGCCACGCGTCTTGTCTGCCTCGGTGGCGATCAGCAGCGATTCGTAGAGCTGCTCCGCTTCCATTTGACGGACATAGAACCGGCTGAATTTCGGCGGCTCGCCCAATGCCGGGTTGTCCGCCGCCGCATTCGTCTTGTTGGCTCGACTTGACAGCGCATAGGGCGTGCTGAGCACGATCCAACGGATCAGCTCCTTGATATTGAAACTCGCCTGGCGAAAATCGTTGGCTAAGGCTTCGAGCAATTCCGGGTGGGACGGCGGATTGTGGGGTCCCAGGTCGTCGATGGGTTTGGTGAAGCCGTACCCCAAAAAATGAGCCCACATTCGATTGACCATCATCTGGTCGAGCAGTGGGGAATTGACCACCAGCTTACCCAATTCTTGACGGCGATCGACGCGTTTGACATGCCCGTCAGGATTGATGCGGACGTTGTTCACGAAGACCGGATAGGCAACTCGCATCTCGCCGTTGCGCAACTCATAATACGTCTCGGCCTCGTCCGGTGTGTTCCCTTCACCAGGGAAATCGCGGTCCAACAATTCCGCATAGGCGGTCCGGCGTGTTTCCGGGTCCCTGGTTCGATTGGCGCGGGTTTGCCGGAAGAACGCATTCAGCTCCCAGAATTTGCGTTGTTTCCAATCGTTGAACGGGTGATTGTGGCATTGCGTGCATTGCACTTGGAGGCCCAGAAAAATCCGCGCCGTTGCCGCGGTCGCCAGCGTCCCTTTCTCGTCGTTTACCTTCGATACCAGAAAATTCGTCGCGCCATTGAAATCGTCCTTGCCGGGCACCGTTGAACCGGTCGCCGTGATCAGCTCAAGCACCAGGCGATCATACGGCTTATTCTCGGCAAACGACTCGCGCAGATACGTCTGCAGCCCCACCCGGCTCGTCAGACTATTACGTTCCGTGCCGCCGGTCCTCCCAATCAAGATGTTCATCCAGATTGTTGTCCAGTTACGCGTATACTCGTCCGCGTACTTTTCATCGAATAACAGTTTGTCAACCAGCGTCCGCCGCTTGTCGCGCTGGCGGCTCACCGTGTAACTCCGCAATTCATCCACCGTCGGAATGCGACCGATGATGTCCAAGAACACCCGCCGGCACCAGGCCCCATCCGATGCCCGCGCCGAAGCGACCAAGCCGGCCTCTTTCCAGCCACGGCGGATCTGGTCGTCGATCTGTTGCGTGGCCGTTGCCGACTTCGCCGATCGCTGATCCGCCGCACACGCGCCGGATGCAAATGCCATAACATGCGCGACACTCGGCACCACCGTGCACAGCAAAATGGCGACGCCCACATTGACCCGCTCAGCCAACGAAAACATGTCCTGCTCTCCGACCCGAAATTCAAATTTCATGTTCGTTGCCCGTACGAATTGTCACGCGGTCGCCCGGTGCTTCCCGCCAGCTGATACTCATGCCAAACAACTTGCCGGCTGTTTTCGCGAAGCTCCGACCGGAAGCGCGCAGGCGAAACGACGCCTATCTTGAAGACTCTCGCGCAGCGACCCACCGATACTGCAGTGCCAAGAACGCACCAGGAACGCGCACCGTTCACGTTCGATCTTAACCTAGCCGGCCTGAGTTTGTCGACCATCCGATGATGGCCGCCGCACACAAACTCCACATCTTGCCGCACCAACAGCCGGTCACCCAGAGCAAGATCACCCAATGGTAGTGCCTTATATTGCAACACGTGTTGCGAAACAATACAGGCATAATAAGACAGGCGAGCTGCACGACAGGGTCACGGACCCCGCATGACAACTCGCCTGTCAATGCCCGAATCCACATTCGGGCAACCTCTCAACGAGCCTCTTTCCATTCCACGCTTTGCCTCGTTTCTGCCCGATTTTGCTCGCGCGCAAACAACGCGTGGGAGCAAAAAGCAAACCTTCGTGGTTTGTGTTCCTCTTCTTGCCATCCGGCCCCGCTTCTTCTCTGTTTCGACCCCGATTCGCAACGGATCGCGGCAGCTTTCTCCACGCGCACCCGACCTAACCAAGCAAATGCCGTGCCAAACAGTTCGTGGCAGGCCAAACAGTTCGTGGCAGGCAACCTTGCGACCTGCCGAGCGCATTGCGACAATGGGCGCAGGTCGCGGCGTGCAGAAGTCTGGTCGACGAAGGAGTGTCTTGATGCATGAGCAGAGCGCAGCGGGGTGGGAATCGCTTGAGCGAGCCGAGCTTACCATCTCGTTCATTCCGGTGATATGTGCCGCGCCGCTCATCTATGCGCACAGCCACGGCATTTTCGCGCGGCACGGCTTGCGTGTACGGTTGGCGCCCGCCCCCGGCTGGAGTGGCATCAAGGAGCAGTTAGTTCATGGTTTCGTGGACGCGGCGCACATGTTATGTCCGATGCCGCTTGCCTGCAGTCTGGGAATTGATGGGCAGCGGGCACCGATCCACCTGGCTGCCATTCAGAACACGAATGGTCAGGCGTTGACACTGGCGCGCAAGCACGAGCGGCTAACGGACATCCGCGACATGCGCGGTTTCACGCTGGGTGTCCCGTACCGATTTTCGATGCACTATTATTTGCTCGCCGATCTGCTGGCGCGCAATGGTGTCAATCCCTTGGCCGACGTTGTCATTCGCGAGGTATCACCAGCGCGCATGCCATACTATTTGGAGAAAGGGTGGATCGACGGTTTCTTCGCGCCGGGCCCGTTCAATCAGATCGCCGTTCAGCGCGGGATTGCGTTTATTCATGCTTTGTCCAAGGACATTCAACCGGGCCATCCTTGTTGTTGTTTAGCGACGAGTCACCAGTTCTTGGCGGATTATCCAGGGACGTACCGCGCGATGCTCAGCGGTTTGCTCGAGGCGCAATGGCAACTGCACGTCGCGGACGCCGCGCAAAGAGCGCTGGTGGCCCGCGAGATCTCCGCGCCGGAATATCTGGACCAGAAGGACCCGATCCCGGTCGAACAGGCCCTGTCGGGAGTTTTTCCGGACGGACGTGGTGTGGAACATACGGTTCTGGATCGCATCGATTTCATTCCGCATCCACAGCACGAGTGCGGGTGCTGGATCCTGGCCCAGATGCAGCGTTGGGCGCAGTTACCGGGCCGCGTCAACTACCGCCAGGTCGTCGCGGACGTCTTCGACGCCGCGGTACACGAGCTGGCGCGCGGTACCGGTTTTTCGGTGCCTGACGCCATCCCGCCGCAGGCGGCCGATTTCGGGGGCGACGATGCATTCGCGCACATGCGCGCCCAACCGTTTTGCGCCTATCGCGATCAGCCGCCGGCGCACACGGACTACGCATTGCCCGAACCGGCGCGACGGCGGATCACCGAGATCATCAATCGCATGGCCGCGGTGGCCGGCGGCGACTTGGAACGTACCATCGGCGTTACCGGTACCGGCGAAATCGGCGTGCTCGAACAAATCCTGGACGAGACGGTTCGGAACATGCGGTTTAGCCGCGAGGCTTTGGCGGAACAAGCGGAGAAGCTGGAATCCTGGGTTGATGAGCGGACGGACGAACTGGTCAAGGAGATTGCCGATCGCAAGCGCGCCGAGGCACGATTGCGACTCGAACAGGAACGTCTGGAAGCACTGCTGCAACTGAACCGCATGGCCGAGGCGCCTCTGAAAGAGATCACGACGTTCGCGCTCGAGGCAGCGGTGCGCTTGACCGAAAGCGAAATCGGCTACCTCGCGTTCATGAACGAAGACGAATCGGTGTTGACGATGCACGCGTGGTCGAATGCCGCGATGGAACAGTGCGCGATGATCGATAAACCGATCGTCTACCCGTTGGAAACAACGGGACTTTGGGGAGAAGCGGTTCGCCAGCGCAAACCGGTCCTCACGAATGATTATGCAGAGCCGAATCCGCTGAAGAAAGGCTATCCCGATGGACACGTGCACATCGTGCGGCACATGAACGTCCCGGTGTTTGAAGATGAGCATATCGTGGCGGTGGCCGGCGTCGGCAACAAACGGTCGGCCTATGACGACACCGATGTTCGGCAATTGACGCTCTTGATGCAGGCGATGTGCCGTTTGATCGAGCGGAAACGCGTGGAGCATGAACTGCGCGCCACGCGCGACGAGCTTGAACAGCGTGTTCAGCGCCGTACGGCGGCACTGGCCAAAGCCAACGAAGAATTGAAACTCCAGATTACCGAACGCGAGCAGACGGAAAAGACACTACGTGATTCCCAGGCACTCTACTCGTCGTTGGTGGAGAACCTGCCGGTGCATGTTTTGCGCAAGGAACGCGCGGGGCATTTCACGTTTGCCAGCCAGTCGTTCTGCGACCTGATCGGCAAACCGCTGGCCGAGATACTGGGCCGCACTGATTTCGATTTCTACCCGGCGGAACTCGCCCGCAAATACCGCCAGGACGATCAGCACGTGCTCGAAACGGGCGAGTTGCTGGAAGACGTGGAAGAATACCGCGGTAACGGCGATTTGCGTTTCATGCGCGTGATGAAATCGCCGGTCCGGGACGCCGGCCGGAATATCGTCGGAGTCCAGGTGATCTTCTGGGACGTGACCGACCACAAACGCGCGGAAATGGCGCTCGAACACGAACGTTACCTGCTGCACGCCTTGATGGATAACCTGCCGCACAATATCTACTTCAAGGACACCGACAGCCGATTCATTCGCATCAACCGGGCGATGGCCGGTAGCTTTGGGCTTTCGGACGCCGCCGAAGCGGTCGGCCGCGACGACTCGGAATTCTTCACCGAAGAGCACGCCGAGCAGGCCCGCGCCGACGAACAAGCCATCATCAATTCCGGCGTTCCCGTGCTCGACAAGGAAGAGAAAGAAACGTGGCCCGACGGTCATGAAACCTGGGTCAGCACCACGAAACTCCCCCTCTACGATGAACAGGGAAAGATCGTCGGAACGTTCGGCATTTCACGCGATATCACGCAGCGAAAACGGGCTTCAGTGGAACTGCAGCAAGCCAAGGAGGAGGCGGAAGAGGCAAGCCGCGCGAAGAGCGATTTCCTCGCCAATATGAGCCACGAGATCCGCACGCCAATGAACGCGATCCTCGGCATGACCGAACTTGTCCTGGATACTTCCTTGACAAAGCCGCAACGTGACTACTTGCAACTGGTACGCGAATCGGGCGAATCGCTGCTGTCGATCATCAACGATATCCTCGACTTCTCCAAGATCGAAGCCGGCCGACTTGACCTCGAATCCACTCCCTTCGATGTGCGGGAGGTCTTCGGCGATACGCTGAAATCACTGGCCCTTCGCGCCCACGCGAAAGGCCTGGAACTGGCCTGCCGTGTCGGTAAGGAAGTGCCGGAGCGATTGATGGGTGACGTCGGACGCTTGCGGCAGATCATCGTCAACCTGGTTGGCAATGCCATCAAATTCACCGAAACAGGTGAAATCGTGGTCGATGTCCAACGACAACCGGATGCCGAGCATGGCGTGGTCTTGCACTTTTCGGTTGCCGACACGGGGATCGGTATTCCGCACAATCAGCAGATGACGATTTTCGACGCGTTTGAACAAGTTGATAGCTCCACGACACGCCGGTTCGGCGGGACCGGACTCGGCCTGACGATTTCTTCACGCCTGATTCGATTGATGGATGGCCAGATTCGGGTGGAGAGCGAAATGGGGCGCGGCAGCAGGTTCCATGTCACCATCCGCCTGCAACCGGCACCACCCATTGGGCACACGCCCCAGGCACCGACGACCGTGATCCAGGGCACCCGCGTCCTGGTCGTGGACGACAACGCGACCAATCGTCGCATCCTGGAGGAAGTGCTGAACAATTGGGGACTTGCCCCGACCGTGGCGGCCGGTGGTCGCGAAGCGCTTGGCCTGCTCCGCGCCGCGCGGCAGGCGGGGACCCCCTTCCGGCTCGTGCTCAGCGACGCCAACATGCCGGAAATGGATGGGTTCCGATTAGCCGAACAGATCACCGCGGACACCGGGCAGGACGAGACCATCATCATGATGCTCACGTCGGGCGGTCGCCCCGGCGACGTGGCCCGCTGCGAGCAACTGGGAATCGCCGGATATATACTCAAGCCGATCAAGCAATCCGACCTCTTCGATGCCATGGTGCACGCGTTGGGAGTGAACTCGATCGACCACTGTGATCTATCCGCGCCCGACGCGCGCCCGGGCCAACCGCCGCGGCCGCTGCGGATTCTATTGGCCGAAGACAGCATCGTAAACCAGAAGCTCGCCGTGGGATTGCTCGAGAAACATGGGCATACCGTCCGCGTGGCGCATCATGGCCGGGAAGCGCTCGCCGCCTTGGCGGCCGAAGCGTTCGACCTGGTCCTCATGGATGTCCAGATGCCCGAGATGGATGGCTACGCGGCGACCGCCGCGATCCGTGCAAGGGAACAGCAAACGGGCAAACACATCCCGATTGTCGCCATGACCGCGCACGCCATGAAAGGGGATCGCGAACGGTGTATCGACGCCGGCATGGACGAATATGTCTCCAAACCCATTCGCTCAAAACAATTGTTTGATACAATCGAGGCGGTGTTGAAGGATCAGAATAACAAGGAATAGAAAACCCGCGATAATCGAGACAGCGCCGCCACGCCATCAGCACACATGGGCACCAGCGCCCCCCACGCCTCGTTGCGACCGCTCTAGCAAAGGAACAATCCATGTCTCATACTATGCCGCCGCCACTTGGAAATGTCCTGTGCGAGTTCGACCAACGGGAGAACGGGCCGCGCCAAATCACGAACCATGTGGACGAACCTAACCGCCTGGAGTATACCTCGACATCCGGCCGCCGATCCTTCTTGAAGCAGTCGGCAGCTGCCGCCTCCGGCCTGTTCTTGCCCACGATTGTGCCCGCGTCCGTTGTGGGCGCGGCGCCGCCCAGCGAGACCGTCGTCATGGGCATGATCGGTACGGGGCGCCAGTGTTATGCCAAGAATATTCCGCTGTTCCAGCGGCAACCCGACTGCCGCATCGCCGCGGTGTGTGATGCCGATAGCTGGCGGATGAACGAAGCCAAGAAACGCGTTGACCAATACAATCAGGCCAAGCATGGGACGACCAAGGGGTGTGTGGCCCATGCCGACTATCGCGATCTGCTGGCGCGCGACGACATCGACGCGGTCATGATCTCGACTCCCGACCATTGGCACGCACGAATGGCGATCGACGCCATGCGCGCCGGCAAGGACGTCGCGTTGGAGAAGCCGATCATTCGTACGATCCGCGACGGCCAACAACTCTGTAAAGTCTCCGCCGCGCAGCACCGCATTTTCCGCGTCGACAGCGAATTCCGCGTTGGCCAACCGGCACGGCACGCGTACAGTATCGTCCAGAGCGGTGCATTGGGCAGAATCCATTCGGTGATCGCCGCGGTGCCGGAAGGGGATATCGGTTGTGGCCCGCAACCCGACATGCCGGTCCCGGAAGAACTGGACTACAAACGCTGGCAAGGCGCCGGCGCGACGCAGGCACCACCGATTCCGTACACGCTTCAGGGTGTTCATCCGCGTCATGATTTGCGCGGTCGCCCAGGCTGGATGCGGAAGCTGAACTACTGCGATGGAATGATCACGAATTGGGGCACGCATCTGTTCAACGGCGCGCTCTGGTGTGTCGGCCTGGACCGGAAATGGCCGGTCGAAGTCTCCGGCACCGGAGTCTACCCGCAAGCGAACAGCTTCTGGAACGTGTTGCTCAAGTTCAGTGTCAAGTACAAGTACGCCGATGGGCTCGAGATTACGTATCGATCCGAGAAACCCTACATGCGGTTCGAAGGCGAAAACGGTTGGATCGACGCGGGCTTCTCGCATTTCAAGGCAAGTGACCCGGCGTTGCTGAAGACCAAGTATCCGCTGGTTGAACACCCGGATCCGCGCTACACGAGCGAGAAACGTGATTTTCTCGACAGCGTGAAGACACGTACGCCCAGCTGGGAACCCGCCGAAGTCGGACATCATGTCACGTCCAGCCTCCTGCTCGGCCATATCGCGATTCAATTGGGGCAGACGCTGAAATGGGACGGCGCGCGGGAGCAGTTCGTGGCGAATGACCGTGCCAACTCAATGCTCGACCATCCAATCGTCCAACCCGCCCCCGAATTGCAACTCAAGAGGAGCTAATATGGAGTCTGTTCCGCGTATCTGTCTGTTTGCGTTGGTCGCCCTGCTGCCGTTACACGTGGGGGCGGGCCGAGCATCGAACCCAAGGTCGGCCGGCGCCTATCCGGTGGGAGTCAGGACCGAGATCTTTGTCGATTCGGATCGAATCTGCCCAATTACGCACAAGCAGCGGACACTTGTCACGGAGTTCTGGTATCCGGCGGCCGCGTCGGCGACGACGTTACCAGTCAACCGGTTCGAGCAGTTTTGGCCCGGACCGCTCGGCACGGTCCTGGGCAAGGTCGCGATCGGCGCGTTTGGCGGCAACTTCATCGAGGTGAATCAGCGCTTCAAGAACAACGCTCGGCGGGATGCCAAAATCGCGGCCGGTAAGTTCCCGCTCCTGGTCTTCTCGCACGGCAATGGTGGTTTCCGCTTCCAGAACACCTATCAAATGGAATACCTCGCCGCGCACGGGTATGTCGTGGCGGCTTGCGATCACACGGGGAATGCCGCCGTGACATTACTGCCCCAGACGCCCGTGATCTACACCAAGCAGACCATCAAGGACCTGCACCGATGGGATGATCGCCCGCGCGATCTCTCGTTTCTGATCACTCGGATCGAGCAACTCAGCATGCAGAAGAATTCGTGGTTGTTCGAGAGAATCGAGCGTGGGAACTACGGCGCGTTGGGGCATTCGTTCGGTGGCTTCACGGTCTGCCGACTCGCGGAAATGGACCCACGTGTCAAGGCGATCCTGCCGATGACGCTGGCCGGGACCCTGTTCGACGCGAAAGATCTGGCCACCAATGCCGATGCACGCAAGCTGATCGCATCCGTCGATATCCCGAATATCCCCTGCAAGATTCCGTTGCTCGTCATCTTGGGCGATCACGACCGGACCGTGGGAGATGCGGGCAATCAGCGCAGCAAACAGTTTTTCGAGCGTGCGGTCGGGCCCCGGTACCTGCTCATGTTCAAGGATGCAGGCCACTTCTCGTTCACCGACATGACGCAGATCAACCCCAACTTTGGTGACGGGATCGGCGTGGAAAAAGGGAAGAACGGCACGGCCGATTTCACTTTTTCCGACGCGCTGGTGGACCAGCGGATCACCAACCAGTACACCGGCGCCTTTTTTGACACGTTCTTGCGGCACGACGACGCAGCCAAGAAATTCCTGGACGCGAATCAGTACCCGGAGGAACTGGGGTATGAGAGGGAAAATAAGAAATAAGAAATTAGAAATTAAAAATAAGAAATTAGAAATTAGAAA
>CAZSOG010000110.1:0-9526 GCA_964607555.1 uncultured Pirellulaceae bacterium
GGGGGTGGGCGGGGGCGTAACTCCTTCGATTGGATTGAGTTACACAATGCGTGACACAAAAAGTGGCGCTGTCCAACTCAACAATCCAATCGCACGCCGCCGCGGAGTTCGGTTCCTCGTAAACGGCTACAGAGAACTGTACCCGGTGCTATTTCTTGCCGATATTCGTTTGCAATCACGCGCCAATTTGCTACGTTAGCGGTACTATCACATGGCGTGCGTGATGTACGGTTGCAACATTCGTGAATACTCAAGTGAGGTGCGTAATGGCGAATCGCATGGTTCGATGGCTAGCCTGTGGGTTGGTCCTGTTGGGCATATCTCTACCCGGTTCAGCCCCCGCGCAGGCCATGGCGGAAGATGGCGGCAAGGTCGATTTATCGTATGTGACCCCGGAAGCGTTCGCGGCGGCGATCGTCCATCCACGGCGTGTGCTGACCGCCCCCGAAATGCAGATGATGCCCATCGAGGTGTTGTCCGCCGCCGGCAAGAAGGAGCTCGGCCTGGACCCACTCGATGTGGAACAGGCAGTGCTGTTCGTGGAACCGCCGGCACAAGGACCGCCCGGATACGGTATCGTGCTCCATCTGGCCAAGGCCCATGACTTGAGCAACTTCATTTTTCCGTCCAACGTACCGCTGACCAAGAGCCAGTTGGAGGGCCGGACCTACCAGCAGTCGCGGATCCCGTTTCTACCGAGCTTCTACATGCCCGATGATCAAACGCTGATCATGGCGACCGATGCCGTTTTGAAAAGAATGCTGGCCAACCATAAGACGCCCGTGAAAGGGCCGCTTACCCAATTGATGACCAAGACCAGTGTGTCGGCCGACGCGGTTCTCGTGGCGGTGCTTGAGCCGGTTCGCCCGATGCTCAACGGGGTGTTGGCCCAGGCCCCGTTGCCGCCGCAGCTGGCCGACTTGAAACAACTACCAAAGTTGATTGACGCCGCCAAATTCGATCTATCGATAACCGGCAGTCCGCAGGCTTCGTTTGTCGTATTGTCGCCCGACGAAGCAACGGCACGACAGCTGGAACAACTGATCAACCAGATGCTGGACCTGGGCCGGCAGATGGCGATGGCCAGTATCGCCACCGAGATGAACGGCGACGATCCAGTCCAGCAGGCGTCGGCCCAGTACGCCAAACGCATGCTCGACAACATGATCACGCTGGTCCGACCGCACCGCGAGGGCCGTAAACTGAAGGTCTCGCAACAGGGCAATGTCGCGGGACAAACCGCCACGGTCGGCGTGCTCGTGGCGTTGCTGTTGCCCGCCGTGCAGTCGGCACGCGAAGCCGCGCGACGCATGCAGTCGGTGAACAATCTGAAGCAAATCGCGCTGGCCATGCACAATTACCATGACACGTACAAGAAGTTTCCGCCCCCGGCGAACTTCAATGCCGCTGGAAAACCACTGCTCAGTTGGCGCGTCCATATCCTGCCGTTTATCGATCAGCAGCAATTGTACAAGCAGTTCCATCTGGATGAACCGTGGGACAGCCCGAACAACAAGCCCCTGATCGATCAGATGCCGCCGATCTACCGAAATCCTTCCTCGCCGGCGCCGGCCAACCGGGCCGCATACCTCGTGCCCATCGGTACCGGCTCCATTTTCGCCAACCCGAAGGGGACCAGCATCCGGCAAATCACGGATGGTACTTCGAACACGATCATGGTTGTCGAAGTCGATCCGAATTCTTCGGTGATCTGGACCAAGCCGCGGGATCTGGCCTATAATCCACAGCGTCCCTTGCAAGGGCTTGGCAAAGCCCACCCGGGCGGCTTCAATGTCGCGTTGGCGGACGGATCCGTCCGTTTCATTTCGAACAACGTCGACCCGCGCGTGTTCCTGCAAATGCTGAACATGGCCGATGGTCAACCCCGAATGCTGCCAACGCGTTGACCACGGCGTTGGGACATCTTGTTGATAGCCGCAGCAGTGATTGTGAATCAAGGATGACAACAGCAACGCAGCTCCGTTTCCAACTACACGACGGCGTCGCCAACCGATGGGTGTTGTTATTGCTGCCGGCCGTACTGTTCGGCAGCAGCTGCTCACGCGCCCGCTATCGACTCGCGGCGGATCGGCAATCGTATGCGATTCTCGATGAAAAAACAGACGATCCGGCGTGGGCCGTGCCGCGTTCGTCGATCGAGCCCGACCCGCGCAGCCGGTTTTACGATCCCTGTGAACCGGACAATCCCCCGCTCCCGCCCGACGACCCGGCTGCACACCGTTACTTGGACCGCGTAGACGGGATGCGCGGCGCCAAGAAATGGCAACGGCTCGGCCGACTGGACACGGTCGAAAACCCGCTATGGCCAACCTACCTTGGTGGCCAACAGCTCACGAAGTCGTTTCACGAACTGCCCAAGATTGACAACCTTTCACTCCAGCACGCCGTGGAGCTCGGCCTGATCCACAGTCGCGAATATCAAGAGCAATTGGAAAACGTCTATCTGGCGGCTCTGGCACTGACCGGACAACGATATCGATTCAACGTGCGGCCGATCGGTCTGTTTGGCGAACCGGGCGCCGACCTCTTCTATCAACACCAGCCCGATGATCGCAGCCAATGGCAACTGGAATCAGCCCGCTTCGGCCTCAGCAAGTTGTTGCCAACGGGAACCCAACTGGTCGCGGAGCTCGTGAACAACACGATCTGGGTGTTCTCCGGTCCGCACCATTCGAGTACCGCGTCGACGGCCGCCTACACATTAGTTCAACCACTGTTGCGTGGCGCCGGTCGCGCCATTGTGCTGGAGTCGCTGACGCAGGCCGAACGAGGTGTGCTATACACGGTTCGCGATTTCGCGCGATTTCGGAAAGACTATTATGTCATGGTAGCGACCGGGCAACGGGCCATTCCGTTGCCGAGCAGTTCTTCGCGCGGACGACAGCGATTTCCGCGTCGGTGTCGAGGTGATCACGCCGCTCGACCGGCGCCGACAAAGAAACGACTTCCGCGCGTCACAGATCTCCTACCAGCGTGCCCGTCGCAACTACATGGCCGCCGAGGACCAAGTCAAGTTGGATGTTCGCGACCACTTGCGTGGTGTCCACGCACGCGCCAAAGCCTTCGAGATCAAGCGGCGCGGGCTGCGCGTTGCTGTTCGCGAACTCGAGCAAGCAATCGAGGCGGGTGAGCGGGTCGGCACGGCCGCCGAACTGGAAAACCAGCAAGGTATCAATATCACACGTGCCATTGACAATATCGTCCAAGCCCAAAACTCGTTGCTCTTCATCTGGGAAGACTACGAACGAGATCGACTCGCGTTGTTTCGCGACATGGGCGTGATGGTGATCGGCCCCGACGGCCTCTGGGACGAACCCGCAACGCTGCACGCCATGTCGCCCGATTTGTTCGACGAAGTCCCGCTCCCGCCACCGGACGATCCGTCCTGATTGCAATGGCCCGCATCAGGGACGACAGAAGCTGTAAACAGGCACGTAGGTTCGCGAAAAAAAACGTAACGGTTCACGGACCAGAAGAAAAAGAACACTAATCGACGCTAATTCTCGCTAATATTGGAATACCTCATCATAACGCGGCGGAGCCGCAACCAAAAAGCGACGACAGACATCCTGTCCGTCGAAACACGAAGAAATATTCCTGCCACCCATCTTCCTGCCAATAATCTGGCAGGACAATGTGTGGCAGCAAAATGGATTGTCATTGTCTACGGCTGCACAAACACATGCGCGCACCGTGCGCATCCTACAGCCTAAGAATCTAACGCGGGTGGCCCGCAACCCAAGAGGGAGTACGCTCTCGCATGCGCAGCGCTCCCGTTGTTCGCTTGGAAACATGCGCGCACCGTGCGCGCATGTGGCAGCCAAAGACTCCAACGAGGCGCTGCCTCCAACCACCTGGCGCATGGCGGCGTGATGAAGACCTTCGGTCGCTCCCGTGCGGGGCCAGGAGCCCCGGGAGCGGATGCAAGAGTGGGTACTCACCCGGCGTGCACCGCGGGTCGCTCAGCGGACCACTCGGCCGCTTGCCCCACCGCCGACCAGTGCTTCCACCTCCTGGCGTGAAACGAAATTGAAGTCACCGCGGATGGAGTGGGCCAGGCAGGACGCGGCCGTGGCGAAGTCCAACGCGCGCGGCGTGTCCGTGAAGCCCCATTGGGTCAGTCCGAAGATCAGCCCCGCGGCAAACGCGTCACCGCCGCCCACTCGGTCAACGATGTTGCGAATCTCGTACGGCTGGAACGCGCCATCCCGGCGCGGCGCGAAATGCGCGGCGTCCGCCCCCGCGTCGAGCAGCATGGCCCCCCAATTGTTGTGCGAGGCGGAGATGCTTTGCCGCAGCGTCGTTGCCACGAATCGTATGTTCGGAAACTGCGCAACGACCTGCCGCGCCACGTCCGGGTAGTGCTCGACGTCAAGCTGGCCCGCATCGACGTCCGTCTGACCGGCCCGGATACCTAGCACATCACCACAGTCTTCCTCGTTCGCGATAAGTACATCGATATGGGGAAGGACCTGACGCACCACTCGACCGGCGAGATCACGCGCCGGGGTCGGCGGCTCCCAGCGCCAGAGTTTGCCCCGAAAATTCAGGTCGCACGAGACGGTCAGACCGTGACGCTTCGCACACTGAACGGCGTGGATCGTCGCATCGGCCGCGCGCCGTGACAATGCCGGTGTGATGCCGGTAACGTGAAACCAAGAGGCGCCGTCGAAAATGACGTCCCAGTTAAACGCGTCGGGTGCCGACAAGCTAATACTCGACCCGGCACGGTCGTAGAGCACGCGGCTCGGCCGCTGGTTGGCACCCGTTTCAACGAAATACAGCCCGAGTCGGCCTACTTCGGCGCGGAGAATATATCGCGTGTCAATACCCAGGCCGCGCAGCGTCTGCAAGCACGCGTCGGCCAACGGGTTGTCGGGCAGCATGGTAACGAACGCGGCTTCGCTGCCAAGATTGACCAACGAAGCCGCCACATTGGCCTCCGCACCGGCAAAGGTCACTTCGAGCGTGCCCGGCACCGCCTGCCGCAGTCGCAGAAATCCCGGCGGCGCCAAACGGGCCATGATCTCGCCAAATGTCACGATTCGTGTCATAAGAGCGCCCCCTGCCTCCGTTTTGGTAAATTGGGCAAAAAGGTTCGCCACGTCAAGTGGTTCTCGTGTTTGCCCGGCAACAGCGTTCCGTTGGAACAAGCTTGACGACTCAGCCGGGCTGTTTTGTGTTCTCTTGCATCGCCTACATCACAGTAGAACGGAGACGCGTTTCAGGGTCAGATATTCTTCGATGCTATAACGCGAGCAGTCCTTGCCGACACCGCTCTGTTTAACGCCACCGTGGGGCAACTGCACGGCATAATGGAACTCGTTGACGCACACGCTGCCGGCATCGATCTCCGCCGCAGCCCGCAAACCGCGCGACAGGTTCGTCGTGTAAACGTACGCGGCCAGACCGTACTCGGTATCGTTGGCCAGCGCGATCACGTCGTCATCGTCGGTAAAGCGGATCACGGGCAGTACCGGGCCGAAGATCTCATTGCAAGAGAGCCGCATCGTTCGGCGAACGTCACGCAAGATGGTCGGCTCCAGAAAGAACCCCTTATCGGGCTGGTCCGGGACCTTCCCGCCGCACACGATCGTGGCACCCTCTTGTTGGGCGGCCTGAATCAAGGCGCGCGTGCGTTCGCGATCCTTGGCCGTGATCATCGGCCCCATCCGCCGCCCCGCGCCGCGTCCGGCACCGAGCGTGATACCAGACGCATGCTCCGCCGCGATCGCGAGGAACTGGTCGTACACGGCCGCATGCACGAAGCAGCGGTTCGGCGAAACGCAGACCTGGCCGGTGTTGGCGAACTTCAGATCGACGACATTGCGCGCCGCCGTGGCAACATCCGCATCGTCATAAACAACCACCGGCGCGTTGCCGCCGAGCTCGACCGAGAAGTGCTTGACGCTGGTGCACGCGGTCCGCATCGCGCCCACGCCCGCCGCCGTCGAGCCGATCATTGTGAACATCGACGTGAGCGGGCTGGACAGCAACGGGTCGGTCACCTCGTAGCGTGTACCACAGATCACGTTCACCACGCCGGCCGGCATACCCGCCGCACCCAATAGCTCGGCACACCGCAGAGTGGCCAACGGCGTCAACCGCGACGGCTTGATCACCGCCGTGCAACCGGCCGCGAGCACCGGCCCCAACTTATAGCCCAAGTTCAACAGCGGGAAATTCCATGCCAGGTAGCCGATGACCACACCCAGCGGTTGCCGTAACGTGTAATGCAGAAACCGGCCGTCCGGATCCGGAATCACCTCCTGCTGGATGCGTGCCGCCTCTTCACAGAAAAATCGCAGACACGTGGTCAGCATCCCGAAATCGTACTCGGCATTATCGATCGGCTTGCCCGTCTCGGCGATCAACAGATCGATGATTTCGTCGCGGTTCTGCTCCAACAGTTCGGCGTATTTGAGAATGATCGGCTGGCGTTGTGACAGGGGCATGCGTGCCCACGCGGGAAACGCCTCGTGTGCCGCGTCCAACGCCCGCTGGGCATATCGCGCGTCGACCTCCGGGACATCGGCGATGACCTCTTCCGTCGCGGGATTGACGACCGTGAACGCCTCCTCGGTAGCAACTTGTTGGCCATTAATCAACATGGCAAAGGACGTGTCTTTCATCGTATCTCAGTTTCTCTTACGCGGAACGACTTCAGAGCAGAACGATCGACGACCACGCCGAGGCCCGGACGCGTCGGCACATGGACCGTCGCATGGTCGATTTCGAGCGGCATTTCGAACAGTTCATCACGAAGCGGGTTCGGTGTTCGGTCCAGTTCCAGGATCGCGCCGCCCTCTTCGGCCCGGCCCGGCTCTCGATAAGTGGACGCGAGAAAATGTGTGCCCGCCGCCAGGTTCAACATCGTTCCCCAGCAATGCGGCAGGACATTGACGCCAAGCGACGAGGCGATCGTCCGGATCTTCAACGCCTCGGAGATCCCACCGCAATACGCGATGTCCGGCTGTGCGATCTGCACTCCGCCGGGAGCCAGAAGACGCCGAAAACCGTGGCGTGTCTGTTCGCACTCGCCGGCGGCCAGGGGCACGTCGATCTTGTCGTGCAGCTGCCGGAACTGCTCCTCGTATTCGGGCGACAACGGTTCCTCGAACCATGCGAAACCGTGCGCTTCCAACACGCGGCCGATCCGAACCGACTCGGACAGGTCGTACGCGTGGTTCGCGTCGGCCATGAGGGTCACGTCAGGCAACGTTTGGCGCAGGACACCGATCAACCGAATATCAAAAGGTATATTCTTGCCCACTTTGATCTTCATCGCCGCGAACCCCTGCGCCCGGTATTCGGCCGCTTCGGCGACAAGCGTCTCGATCAACGCGTCCTCGGGCATCTCCTTGAAGTACATACCGGTCGCGTAGCAGGGGACGGTGTCACGATAGCGTCCGCCCATCAATTCGGAGACGGATTGCCCGAGGGCATGGCCTTTGAGATCCCACAATGCCATGTCGATACCGGACATCGCGCCCATCATGACCCCGCCGCGCGCGAAATCGAGCGACGCCTGCCACATGCCGTGCCATATTCGATCGATCGCCAGCGGATCGAGTCCCAGCAGACGCGGGCCGTAAAAACTGGTAATCGCCGCCTGGTAGACTTCGGCCGGCCCATAACACTCGCCCCAGCCAACCGTCCCATCGTCCGCGATGACCTCGACCCACAACGTGTTGCGCGTACCGTAATACCACTGCGAAAACCCAAACGGTTGGTCGAGCTTGTCCCGCAAATGATGTGTTCGGATGCAGGTGATTTTCATGGCTTGACAATCAATACTTGGAAGCTGTAACAGAACCCGGTTGCAATCTTGCACGACGGGACTGCCGTGCCAAGGGTACCCCTGCATTTAACTACGAACCTGTAACAAAACTGCCTCGGCAGAACATTGATCCGCTACTTCGACGGACATGGACGTCCATCGTACATGATTGAAATCAGGTTTTGCCACAGCCTCTAAACCATTCCGCGGACGGAATCCGGTGTTATCAACTCGTGATGTCGAATGCGTCCCAGTTGCTCGTCGCGCTCGTTTGCGCCGGCGCGGGCTGACCGTTTGGTTGCGGCTTGAGACTGTTGGAATAGCCCAGTACGCAGATCGCGATGATCAGGACAACGATCCCGCCAAGCATGGTCTTGAACGGTCCCGGAGCGCCTTTCCACTCGCCCGTCCATACACCCAATGCACTGCTGATGATCAGCGCCAGGCCCAGCAGCATGGGCCAGCCAATGACGGGCCCCAAATCGCCCATCAACGCCGCGCCTTGTCCGTAGACTCCCAATGCCGCGAACCACAGCAGCCCGGCGATCACCGCCCATTTGTACGCCGCGAATCCGCCTTTGACTCGAAACGACACGAACGTGCGGTTCTTGACCAGCAGGAACAATGCATACCCCGCATTCATGGCGTACGCCCCAACCAACACCACGACCCATCGCGCCAGCGCCGTGTTCCGTGTGATGGTCCCCGCTTTCTCCGCCACCGCGCCGATCGGTTCAGTCGCACTGAACCCGACGTTCAGCAGCCCGGACAGGACACCACACGTCACCGCGATAATCAAGCCAACTCGAAAAGCCGCGCCACTCTGGATCCCTTGGATCTCCTTGCCCTCGGCGGCCAGGATTCCGTCCCGTTTGATCCCGGCATACGCGACAATGGCCACGCCGACCAGCAGCGCCGCCATGCCGCCCAGAACGTAAGGAAGCACCGGGTTGGCGCCAACGTTTTCCAGACCGAGCAACGGAATCAGCGACCCCATCAACGCAGCCAAACCCATGACGATGCCGTACGTGAGCGACATGCCGACGTAACGAACACTCACGCCGAACATGATCCCCCCGATCCCCCAAAGAAAACCATATAAAGCCCCCTGACCCAGCGCGCTCGCCGGTGCGTCCGACAGAACTTGAACAAGGCCGGACACGACCAAGAACGCCCAAATCCATGGGATCAGAAGCATCGCCACCGTCGCATGAACCAGCCACCACGCCTCCCACACAAGCGGCTTGACGTATTTCATGCCAAGTCCGAACGTTCCCTGAAACACGCTGGCTAGCAAGACGAGCAACAATGGAAAAAGAAATTCGTTCATCAACCGCTCCTTTCAGATCCATGGACCACCATCGGTAGACCCTGTATACACCGTACGCAATCCGCTCACAAGCAGGCAGGCGACGATAGATATCACGTGCAGTTTGACCTGGCCCGAAGCGACGCGGCTTGATGCGGGGGGGCCCGCAACCCACAAGGGAGTACGCCCCCCGTCGGTCGCGTTTCCGTTTGCTACCGAGGTCACGAAGAAGAGGGATTAAGAGAAAGAGTAAGATAGATTCTTAGGTTGCCACATGCGCGCACCGTGCGCGCATGTTTCATAGCGAACAACGGGAGCGCTGCGCATGCGAGGGCGTACTCCGTTGTGGGTTGCTGGCCTCGCGCGTTAGGAGTTCGTGCGCGGCGGGAGCGGCAGCGTGCGAAACAGACGCTCCA
>CAZSOG010000111.1:0-9435 GCA_964607555.1 uncultured Pirellulaceae bacterium
AATACCGAGGCCGTTGCATCCGGCAACGTTCCGTACGCCGAAGGCGTTATACTCCGAAGCCCAGGGTCAGTTCGCCGTAGTTCTTACGGAGGCGGACGCCACCCTGGGTTACGGTCACCGTAACGTAAATTTACGCCGAAGGCGTTACACAAGAAACCACCATCGGATGCCAACGGTCTCGGCTCAACCGGTATCGATGCGCAACAAAACCGCAATAATCCAGTACCTCCAGTTTGCCCATATTCCGGGGTTTTCAACCAGCGCCCTGCCGAGGCCGTCTTGCGCCCGTCTCTGAGTGCCAAGCATGCATCTCCTACCGCACCTGCCGGATCACGACCCGCAGTTGGCCCGCATTATCCGCCAGTTCGGATGGCGAGTCATTCACGCGCAGATAGAGCGTACCGCCGTGTGGGCACGTGATTTCACCGTGGCTGCCGATTGCACGGGGGCGCGCAAAAGAGGTCAACTGGGATGGGGACCATGCCGGGCTCACCACCGCGGCGAGCAAGCGGCCAAGTGGCTGCCCCGCATAGTAGCGGATCGTTACTCCATCTGGTTCACACCACCAGACGCGGGACGTTTTCGCGATCTGATAACGGCCGGCCGCCGTGAATGAATAGACACTGCCCGCGCGCAATTCGAAACCGGTCGATTGCCAGCCACGATCGGCCCGGATCACCACATTACCAACGCCCATGTCGGGCAGCGGCCGCGTCTCGGTGAAAACAACGGCCTCGCGTGCAATGTCATATCCGTAATCGATACGATGCTCGAAGAGCTGCCACTGTTCATCGAGTGATTGACGATCGGGTGCGAAGAGCCTGTTAAAAGTATCCGCGAATGCCAGGGTGTCCAAATCCACGTGCCGCCACAGCTGTCGAAACCGTGCTTGAAACTGGGGGTTTCCATCAAGCAATGCGCAGGCTGCCCAGCACCATCCATAGGGCCCGGTTTGCAGATGTGCATGCGGTCCGTAGTTCATGATTTGCGCCAAGGTCAACGCGCGTCCGGCCGCGACGTCGTCGCGCACGATCTTGATCCGGCCCCAGTCCGGAACGTCCTCCCGGCGGCGTGGAAAAGTGCCCAATTGCAGTTGCCCCCCTTGCCAGGTATGGGTTGCAAACAACTCGGCCATGCCCTCGCCATACCAGGGCGGCCCGCAGCCTCCAACTTGCCAGTTCATGAACGCGTGCGTTCCCTCATGCAACAGCATGTGGCGCCGATAGTAATCGCTCGGCTGTTCATACATCCACATTTGCGTGCCCGTCTGATACCCGTGTCGGAACGGTGGCAAACGGTCGGGTAACATGCCGGCACCGCGAAACAGTTTGCTGTCCTTCATCAAATAGCCGACCATCTTCCACGTCGCGACCTGCTCGACACCCTTCTTGAAGTAGGCACACCATTGGGGAACCGCCAAATCAAAGACATGGGGCAATTCGTCAACTTGCGGCATCGAAGGCAAATCGGTGTACAGCACCAGGTGGTTCCCGTCGAGTCGCCGAATTCCCGTTCCGACCAGCTGCGCCGACGCGACCAAGGGGAGTTCAGCAGGAGCCTTCGCACCGACTGGCCCGGACGGCTCGGTTCGATCGTGTCCTTCACGATCGGATTGCGTAATCAACGGGTTGGACGCACCAACAGAGGGCAATGTAGTCGCGGACGATTCGGAGGCCCTCCGCGCCGGTTCCTGGTTCGTTCTTGCCGTGGAACGCGCGGCGCCACGCGCCCCGTCGTGACGCTGGGTTTGGGCCGGATGCGTGGTCGAGGGCCGGTCGACCGCACGGGACTCGACGGCGGGATCGGTGCGCGTGCATGACACCGTCGAAAGCAGCACAAGTCCAATAGTTAACGTTCGGATTCGAAGAAAGCACCTTTGCTTTTCAATACGTCGTTTGGAGCTAATGCTTGGCATGTAGGATACCCGCGGTTCTTAGTTGGTCCGTGGCCCCGGCGCGCCGGGACGCGGAAGACCATGGACTCGTGCTTCATCGCGCTCCCGCGACATTGGGGTGCGGCAAATCGTATATACTCTCATTGCAGAGGATTCGTGGAAATGAATCAAGTCCCGTCCCATGGTACATTCGCAAATCAAGGTGCGAATGTGCATTCGCCCCTTGATGGGCCGAAATTCGTTACAGTTGAGTCAAGTTCTTGGGAAGAGCTTCAGCCGTCCCTACGGGCCTTGCCATCAGACGCGGGACGCGTGCAGTGCAGAATCAGCGCTCCACCGGGATAAACCCGGTGGTGGCGGGACGGGCCGAGCCTCGTGAATCGTGACCCAGGGTGATGCTTTGTCCGCCCTGCAGCCTGTTAACCTTGCGGGCTTCCCGCATCAGGAGTACGTTCAAATGAGCCTTTCCGTTATGCGATGGCGCGTGCCGTGCGTCTTCGTCTTGTTGTTCTGTTTGGCCGGGTGCTGGCACTCGTCGCCGCACGAAGTTGTTGTCTACTCGGCACTCGACGCGGAATTCTCCGAACCTATTCTCGACGCGTATCAGCAGGATCATCGGGTGGCGGTGCGGCCGAATTTTGATGTCGAGTCGACCAAGACGGTTGGGCTGGTGACTCGCTTGATTCGAGAACGGGACCGGCCACGGTGTGACGTATTTTGGAACAACGAGATCTTGCACACCTTGCGATTGCAGCGACTCGGTCTGTTGAGTGCTTACAAGTCACCGCGGGGCAACGCGTTACCGAGTGCGTATCGATCGGCCAACGGCTACTGGCACGGATTCGCCGCGCGTGCGCGTGTTTTGATCGTCAACACGCGGCGTATCCCGGCCGATCGGCGTCCCGGTTCCATCGAGGACCTGACATTGCCTGAGTGGAAAGACCAGGTGGGAATTGCGAAACCCCTTTTTGGCACGACAGCCACGCACGCCGCCGTGTTATTTGCACACTGGGGCGAATCGAGAGCCCAGTCATTTTTTGAGCAAATCAAGGCGAATTGCCGAGTATTGTCGGGCAACCGTCAAGTCGCGCTCGCGGTCGGGCGTGGTGAGCTCGCATTCGGACTGACCGACACCGATGACGCGATTTTGGAGAAGGAACACGGCCAGCCGGTGGAAATCGTATATCCGGACCAACAGGCCGGTGGCATGGGTACGCTTTTCATTCCCAACACGGTGTGCATCATCAAGGGCTGTCCCCATCCCCAGGAAGCACGCCGTCTGGTGGACTATCTGCTGAGTCCGAGCGTGGAGACCGCATTGGCGCGCGGGCCGAGCGCTCAGTTTCCGGTGAATCCGAACGTCTCGCAAACCAGTCGCGTCGCGCCCGCGGCAAAGATACGCTGGATGGATGTGGATTTTGAGGCCGCGGCCGATCAATGGGCACTCGCGGCACGCGTCCTGCGCGATTTATTCAGCGCGACACCGTAACTTACAATGCGCGGCGGTGCCGTCGTGGCGGCCGGCGGCGGTTGGGAGGGGGCGGTGGTGGTTGACGCTCCGGCGGAAGTTCCGCGAGCGGCAACTCCTGGGCGTCGAATCCACGGATTTCGTCGCGCACCAATTCGCGATTGATGCGTTGTTCGATGCGTGTCAGTTGCGGCCCCTCCTCCGGGGCCACGAACGTGTAGGCGACTCCTTCGCGGCCCATGCGTCCGGTTCGGCCGACACGGTGCACGTAATCGTCACAGAATTCTGGCGTATCGAAGTTAATGATGTGCGAAACGCCGGTGACATCAATGCCACGACCGACCACGTCGGTGGCCACGAGATAGCGCAGTTTACCACTCCGGAACCGCGCCATCACGCGGTCGCGCGCGCTTTGGGTCATGTCGCCGTGAATGCAATCCGCGCTCGAAAAAAGCTTGGTCAAGCGACGATGAATGCTATCGGTACGCCGCTTCGTGCGGCAAAAAATAATGGCTTGACGCGGTTTGTCACGCTTCAGCAGCTTTGTCAACAGGTCGAACTTTCGCCCATGATCCACCGTGAAGTACGACTGCTCGATGGTCTCGACAGAAAGATCCTTCGGCGAGAAATTCAACGTGATGGGGTCCACCATGAACCGGCGTGCCATGCGCTGAATCGGCTCCGGAACTGTCGCACTCAGGAGCAACGTCTGCCGCTCACGTGGACAACCGCGCAGAATCCGCTCGATATCCGGCCGAAATCCGATGTCCAGCATCCGATCCGCTTCGTCCAGCACGACGATTTCGAGATCGTTCAATTGCAGCGTACGCCGGCTCATATGATCCAAAACGCGACCCGGCGTGCCGACCACCACATCGGCACCGCGGCGCAGCTTGTCGATCTGCTCGCGGATGGGCTTGCCACCATACACGGCGGTGCACACCAGCTGGCGTCCGGCCGCAAGTTTCACCAATTCGCCACGTACCTGGACCGCAAGCTCGCGCGTGGGCACGAGGATCAACGCCCGTGGAGGAGCACTACGCCGGCGTTTGTTCAAACGCTCAATAATCGGGATCCCAAACGCCGCCGTCTTGCCGGTTCCGGTTTGGGCCTGACCCATGATGTCCGTTCCCTCGAGCGCCTGAGGGATCATGCCCGCCTGGATGGGAGTCGGCATATGATAATCCACCTGCTCGAGCGTCTCCAGCATCGTGTCCGTCAGCGGCAGATCGGAAAACCGAACTTCGTCAGCAGGACGCTTTGTCTTTCTTTTCCTTGTAGTTCCCAACGGCCTCTTGAGCTCCTTGGAGTAGAATGAACGTGTGTCAGCGACGCACTAGCAAAACAACCATACAACCCTCTGGCTACCCACCATCGATCTGGGTAACTGTCTCAAAACCTGATTACAAGTATGAATGAGGGATTTCCTGGTCCGCCGTGGAAAGAGTTGAACGTCTCCGTAGACAGTTCGGTTGCAACTTCTAACCCCAGTAATAGACAGTATTTGGAGCTCGATTGCCACCCCCCTTGTCTGTTTTTGCGGTGCGTTTGCATAGCAGAGAACGGAAGAAACTCGCAGCGGTGTTTTTTCGGACCGGCAGAAACGTCTAGTTCAGCCGCGCAAACCCCTGATGTCGCACGGGTCCGTCGAGCCGCTTCTTCACGTCTCCGGACCGAATCGCATCGCGCAATTCCGCGAGCACCATGTCGCCGGCGGCCAAATAGGCCTGCACATGTTGCTCGGTGTGCGCCAGACTGGGATAGAAGCCGGCACCGGTCAGGAACCCGTGGTCGAGCATCCGCGTCGTCAACAGCGTGCCAAGCGCGGCGGCGTCAGCGTGGTCAAAACCGATGTGCAAGAGGGCCGCGTGCCCCGTGACAGTGATGGGCACTTCGTGACGGCGGCCGAGCTGATGGCAGCCGTCGCGGAAGAGCGTGCCGATCCGTGCAACATGTGCCGGTACGTCACTTGTTCCCATCTTGCGGATCGCGGCCAGCGCCGCGGCGGGTCCCACGCCTTCCGTCCAGTAAGTGCTGGAGATAAACGATGTTTGTGCCGCCTCCATGACGTGGCTTCGGCCAATGATCGCGCCCAACGGATGCCCGTTGCCGATGGCCTTGGCGAAGACCGCGATGTCCGGATCGACTCCGTAACGCAGATGGACACCGCCGTGATGCATTCGCCAACCGGTCGTGATTTCGTCAAAGATCAGCACGGCGCCGCACTGGTCACAGAGTTGGCGGACCGCTTCGAGAAAGCCCGGTTCGGGGTCCAGCGACCGCGTCGGTTCCATGACCACGGCGGCCAGTTGTTCGCCGTCGCACCTGACGATCCGTCTCAGTTGGTCGATATCGTTGTAAGTGAAGGGGATCGTGGTCCCGGCAAGCCCTTGCGGCACTCCGGCCGGTTCGAGCCCGGGCAGCAGGTGCCCGCGCAATCGGTCAGTGGCAGGCGCGCTATGCTCGGACGGATCGGCAAGGTTGGCTGCCAGGTACCAGTCGGACCAGCCGTGATAGCCGCAGAAGGCGAGCCGCTCGCGCCCAGTGCACGCACGCGCGATCCGCACGGCGACGGCCATCGATTCACCGCCGGTTCGGCAGTACCGCACTTGCTCGGCCCACGGGTGCAACGCAATCAACAGCTCGGCCAGTTCGACCTCCTCGGCAGCGTTCAACGTACACATGGACCCGAGTTCCACGCGGCGAATGACGGCTGTTTTTACGTCCGGGTCCGCGTAGCCGAGCAAACACGTCCCGATCCCCGACGTGGTCATATCGCAGAATCTGCGTCCGTCCAGATCGATCACTTCGCAGCCGCGTGCTTCCGTGAAGTAGGCGGGCCAGCGGCCGGGTGCGTACATCTCCGGCCGTTTGCTCAACAGCTGCGTTCCCCCAGGGATGATCTGCTTCGCACGCCGGTACACCTGCTGTGTCGTGTCGCCTTCCTTGGGATCATCCAACCCGAGCAGCTGGCGGGCGTTGCGGCAAAAGACAAGTTCCACGTCACGGTCCGACAGCCGCATTCCGTGGCAGGCCTGCTTGAGTGCTAACAGCGATTCGATTCCCACCGGGATCGGATCGGCAAACTCGGCCTGCTTCCAGTTGATGTTGTTGGCATCGAGCCAAAGGAAACCGTCACCAACGCTCGTGCAGCGACCACGCCGCTCGCTCACGGGAAAATCGGTCCCAAACAGCAGGCGTCTCGGACCCAATACGCGCAGGATTGCCTCCAGTGGCGCCGGTTCACAGATGGCCGCGGTATCGAAATAGACATTGTCGATTGCACGCAAGGCACCGATTCCCGTCACCGTGTGCAGGCCACCAAACCCGCGTGCGGCATGCGCGAGAATCAGCCGCGCGTGCGGAAATCGTCGACAGTGCTCGCGAATGTACTGTTGGTTCACCGGATCGGCCAGCGCGCGGCGACGGACCAGGTGCAGCATGATGACCAAGCCGTGCTGGTCGGCGATTCGCCATGCCCAATCGGGAACGAATTCGTCCGGCGCGGCGTTGAACGTATCCGGGCGCTTTGCATGGAAATGGTAAACCTTGAAGCCGGCGAATCCGCCTTGCGCGAGCTCCGCTTCCACGACCGACGGATTATCGGTCGGCCGGATCAACATGAGCGCTCGGCTGTACGGCTGGGACCGTACTTCATCAAGGACAAAACGGTTCGCCGCGCGGTGGTCCAACGCGGGTTTCGGGAAAGCGAAAAACAGCCCCGCGGTCGGACACGCCGCGCCCATCCACCGGCCGACTGAGCGCCGGTAGTCCTGCCAACCGACGTTGTCTGACCCCGGGGCAGTGCATCGCGGGAGATCAGAAGCGGCATCCGCCCGCCGGTACAAGTGCGCATGCGCGTCAAAGCTGTTCGGTGGCACGAAAGCACGCAAATGTTCTTCGAAAAACGCGCCGTCCTTGTCGTCACACATCAATAACCCTCCGTCTGGGCCGTGGAATGCCAGCCGCTTCGCGGCAAAAACGCCAACCCGCAACGTGGGACAATCGCGCGGCAGTTAACCATCGTTGTGCGTTCGATCTCTACGCCGAAGGAGTTGCACTCAAGTTACGATTCAGGAGACACACATACCGTGAAAGGCAACGGACCAGGATCGTGCCACGTTGGCGATCGATGTCGGTCAACTCCAACCGCGCCAGTTCCCAGCGGCGCAGGCCGGTCGAGTAAAACACTTCCATGAGGGTGCGATCGCGCGGACCCAGCGGCTTGTGGATGTCGGGCAGGTCCAACACGCGCTCGATCTCCTCGACCCTTAACGCATGACGCGGCAGCCGTTTCTCTTCGCATGGCAGTTGCAACTCGGAGGCCGGATTGTGTGGCAGATGCTGAAGGGGCCACGCCACTTCCTGGGGTAAGCATGGACTAATTGGGTGGCCGTGGTTTTCTCTAAGATCCTTGTTGGGTTTTCGTTCTAAACCGTGACTGTGTTGAGCCGATACCTTCTCTTTGTTCGTGCTTTTCGTGGCTCATGCCAGTGGCGGATTCAACGCGTTTTGCCAGACGGTCAAAGAGTTATCTATACCTCCTATTTCTCCTCTAGATGTGGCGTGGCCCCTTCCCCTTCGTTCCAGGCAAGTCCGCCGCACATCGCAAGTTTTTTTCCGCGATGTCGTGTCCCGCAAGTTCGCTGTCTGAGCATTGAGCAAGAGAATGGAGCCAGCGTCCGCATTCTGTGATCGGCGTGAATGCGGTGTCATTCATCATCGGAACGCAGTCCATGCATTGGAAAACTAAACACTACGGAAAGGATATGGTCTGCATCGGTCACCGTCAACGACGCTCGCCGCCGGGCCGGCGTCGATTGGTCTTGTCACAGAACGTCTGAGCTGACCACGTCGCCGCGGTCAGCTTTCCACTTGATTCCGACCAGGTCGGCGACTCTGGTCCAGCGATTGGTTCGGCGATCAACGTCACAAGACGAGCCGAATCGATCAGCTTGGCACTGCCAACGTCGTGACTTCGCGATCCAGCCGATCCCCGAGTCGATCCTTTTGTAGTTCCAAGTCGTACCGTATCTGCAGGTTGAGCCAGAACCTGTCCGTCGTTCGAAAGAATCGCGCCAATCGCAGAGCTGTATCCGCCGTAATCGAACGTTGGCCTCGAACAATCTCATTGATTCGTCGTGGTGGAACGCTGATATCCTTTGCCAAGCGATATTGGCTGATCCCCAGGGGAGTGAGAAACTCTTCCAGAAGAATCTCGCCTGGATGGATCGGAGCTGGTTTTCGTCGTGCCATGAGTACGCCTCAATGGTAGTCAACAATCTCGACCTCGTAAGCGTTGCCAGCCTCCCAGCGAAAACAAACACGCCATTGATCGTTGATCCGAATACTGTACTGGCCCTCTCGGTTTCCGCGGAGTTTTTCAAGACGATTGCCCGGAGGAACACGCAGGTCGTCGAGCGATTCCGCAGCATCGAGAAGCAGTAGTTTTCGCAACCCGGGTCGCCGTATCGGTGGTGGAAACCTCTTGACAGGCTCCCGGTTGAACAGTCGCTCGGTCTCTTTGTCGGCAAACGTCTGAATCATGCCAATCAATAGTAACGCAACGCGTTAATAGCGTCAAGGCGTTTGCACCATTCGCCACGAAGCCGCGCTCACCGAACGATAGGGATGAGCAGGCGCCCGGTACTGGCCGTCCACTGGCAAAAGCCTCAGCCATCGCCCACTCGGGTCGGCCCCCTCGATCGGCGTCTTTGAGGCCGCCACATTGAATCAAGAACGTTATCGGGTCGACGGCCATTCTGCTGTTTCATAGTTTCGTTCGGGCCAGAACGCTTTGTACGCCTTCGCGTGAGTTGTCCCACAGTGAATAGCCCTGCGCCTAGGGCGAACATGACCAGTTCTGATTTCACGGCCATCATCGGATTTCCTGGACTCAGGACTCCTACCGGTACGGCGAGCAGCATTAGCCATACGCCGGCCAGCCATGCTACCATGCTCAATGCTTGCATCAGTCGCACTCTGCGTGTGAGTCTCGCCGAACGAATTGCGATCTAACGTGTGCTTTCGGCAACTGTGTATGACTTTTTTCTGGCGGGTCGGTAGCATTGGT
>CAZSOG010000112.1:0-9425 GCA_964607555.1 uncultured Pirellulaceae bacterium
GAGCATCGCATGAGACCGTCCACCCGACGACCGGACGCTGGTCCGGCCACATTCCCAGCCGGCGCGCGGTAGAAACCGCGAGTTGCATCTCCGCCGAATCCGGCGCACCATCATAAGCCGCATTGTGCAGTTTTTCGTACGAGCCGCGGATGGCGGCGTGCGTGTCGCCGGCATGCTGGATACATGCCAGGTAAACGGCTGCCCCACGCCGTGCGGCTTCATTCATTCGCGCCATGATTTCACTGATATCGTGCGTCGGCACGAACCCCTGTCCACCCTCCAAAGTCAACATGTCCTGGTCCCGGCGATCCACGAGCTCGATGGTGGCCGGGGAACCGGCCAATGCCTGCAACTTGCCGCGCGACATCACCAGCGCTCGAACCATGGTCGCCATTTTCGTGATCGCGCCGTCGTGCTCGCGAATCGAGCCCATGTGTCCGGTCGATCCGTGAACGTCCACGACGAACCCGTTGCCCTCGCGGCGCCAGTCGAAATGGCGGGCAACCTTGACCTTGCCTGTCACGGGGTCGGTTTCACGTGTCTTGTCACCGTATTGACCGCAGTATTGCGTGACAGCCGTGCCCAGACAGTCGCCGATCAACTGCTCGACTTGTTCGTTCGGCATGGTAGCGAAATCGATCCGGAACGCGACGTGGCCGCAGATCCGACTGGGGTGCTCACCAAAATGATCAATCATACCGTGGCACGTCTGCACCGGACGCTGCGGAAACAACGGGTGGCGGCTCTCGGCCCGAATAGCAACGCCCTCGACCTCCAGCTGCTCGATCACAAAACAGGTCATCTCGAACTGTGAAATGCCCTGCATGACGACGTCGAATCGATACCAGACTGCGCCGCGGTTCGCCGGATAAATACAGTTATCGCAGCACTCGAGAACCAGCATGGCCGCATAGCGAGCTTTCAAGTCACGGTCGATCGCGAGGGAAAGCGAGCCATTGCCTCCGGTCTCCTCTTCGATGACAATCATCCCCATCACGTTGCGATTGAGCTGTTGGTCGCACTCGGTCAGATACCGCGACAATACCTGCAGTGCGCCGATTAGCGCGACAACATTCCCCTTGTCATCGCAGGCCCCGCGCCCAAAGATAACGTCACCGTCGACATGGGGTGGAAAAAAGGGCGCGACGACGTCAATATGCGCGTTGATCGCCACGTCAACTCCGTCATCGGTCCGCCGCTCCCCGTCGATCAGGACGAGCAGGTTGCCACGCTCCACGTAGGCCTGCTCCGGGGCAAGACCGTCCGGCAGTTCGGGCGTCTTGGTAAAGTGTAAGGGTGAATAGGCCGGATGCCGGGAGATCCTCGGATCGATCGGCTGCCGTCGAATCTCGGCCGACGCGAACTCGCATCGTGCGAGCGCACGCTCGAGAATGTCAAAAACGTGCGATTCGCGCGTCCGCATCACGCCGATATCCGAGTTGGGTGTCGTATCAATACGGCAGATTTCGACCAGTAAGTCCCGTAAGTACTCCCGCAGCTCGGCGGAGTGAATGATTTCCGTAAGCGTCCGTTGCATCAGATCTCCATCTTTTCGATCAGGACTGCACAAGGAATCGCATCAAGATCAGCACGACGGCGATCACCGTCGCCAATACCAAGAGAAGACGAAGGCTGATGCGCTGATTGGGCACATTATCAGGATCATAGCGCAAACTCGCCATCCAAAATGCAATCTGTTTCGCCCCAAACATCAAGAACACGCCAAACGCGGCGCGCGTCACCGCCTCCACCATGTTGACCAATCCATACGCGCCGCCAACCCCGCCAGCCCATCGGATTGCAGCGCTGGTCGTGAGTAGACCAGCAACACCTTGCGCGGCGGGCCTGATCGCGGTGGTTACCAATATGACGCCCGTCACAAAGGTCGCGATGTGATAGGCCTGGCCGGCTCCTATTCGCGTTACGTCGATTGAAGTCGATGCCGCGTCCTGGCTGCGACTAATAAGCCTTCCAACCCGCGGGGCCAAAAGGAACAAAGCGACCGCAGCTCCGACGTAAACAAGGGCCGCGGCAACATAGACTGACAGGCCAATGAACTGCGAATTGATTGAACTGATGCCGGCGGGTCCGCCTTGAATGACTAGTATGACCATCCACGCGACATTGGTCAAAAGCGTGCCCGCGACGTGGACGATCATCCACAGCGCAACCAGCCGAATGACGACAGTGGCAATTTCCGCGATTTTCATGGCGACTCCTCACGACCCAGTGGATGTGAAAAACGGGCGTCGACCGCGACGGCGTGCTATCTATTGAGCGTCTGGTTTCCAGCACTGTACCGAACCGTCGATCGTCGTGATGAACAAGCGGCCATCGGCGGCCGCCATGCCGTCAAACACCGGCGGTTGGTCCAACTTGTACCGGGCCACCGGCGCGCCGTCCTTAGTCGAGACGGCCCAGAGCACGCCCCCCAGTTTGCCATTCACGGCCTCCAGTTGTCGCTTCAGCTGCAGTTGCACGGACGGCGTGTCCGCCCGCCGATAGGCGGCATCCTCATCGGTGACATCCGGCGGCCCGGCGATGAATAACGTCTTGCCGGCCAGCACCATCGCGCGGGCCAATAACGGGACATCCTGAGTCCAATGGAAAGCGACTTTGAAGTTGGACGCGGCGGACGACTGGCCCGTGAACCGGACGGCCTTGCCCGACCGGCCGGCGGCGACGGTGACGCCCCGCAGCGTGCCGTTGTTCTTGCCCGACGATCGATCGATCGCCTTGCCATTGTCGAACGTGTAATCCAGCACCAGGCCGTCCGTCTCCGCGGCGCTTCCCGTGGCAGCGGCCTGCGCGCGAATATCTTGCGCGGAAAGTGCCCGGTGATAGATCCGCACTTCGTCCATCAGGCCGCCGAACGGGTATCGATTCGAATAATCCCCGACGTAGGTATTCTCGTCGGATCCGATCGTAACGCCTTCCGCCGGGTCGCCGGGCAAGAGCCCCGAGCCCTTGGCCATGGCTACCTGTTTTCCATCAACGTACAAGTGCAACCGCGCGTCCTCGTCCAGGACGCCTGCCACGTGGACCCATTTCCGCATCGGTATGATGGTGCTCGTTGCGGTCGCCACTTTCCCTTTGGCTCGCACGCTGAAGCAGGGCCGTTTCGCCTTGAGATACAGAGCATAGCCCATCGCCCCGCCGCCGTGTGCCACGATCACGCCGCCGGGTCGTTCCGTGTTGACCCACGCCGCCACCGTGATCGGTTTGCCGGCCGGGTTCAACGAACTGCTTTTCGGCACCTCGATCCACGACTCTTTTGGCCCTTGACGCCGCGACGAGCCGAGTGGTGGCGGGAACTTGTCGGCCGCGAACAGATGGTACTCCATCGGCACGGTCCAGCGAAAATACTGCGGTTTGCGTCCGAATCCGTAGACCGTGTTATCCTCGTTCAAGACCATGATGCGGCCCGCGGGAGCCACGCGGCCGGATCGATAGTACCCCGACCAGCCACTGACGAACCAGCTGCCATACATCCAATAGGTTCGGTGCCACCAGCTGCCGTCCAGAAAACCGGTCGGACTGAAAAGGTGGGCCACTTCCGGATCCTGTGTGGGCTCGGGAGCGCCCTGATCGGCATCGGCACCGTGCGGGATTGGTTTCAGGGGCAATCGCGTACCATCCAGATGATACGGCTGCGATCGCATATAGACGTATTTTCCGTCGCTCGACAAGACGTCGGGCAGGGCCGGTGGCATGTTCAGCCAGCTGACGTACTGCTCGAGTGTCTTGCCGCTTGCGGGATCGCGCTCGTTGAGCACCGTTTTGGAAAGAACGTGCCCCGTGGCCGGGTCCAAACGCCATAGGCGCAACCCGCTGTCCAGGAACATCGAACGTCCGGCGACACAGTACAAGATGTTGTTCTGGATCAGCACGTTGCCGTGCACCGGCCAGACCGATTCCAATTGCTGGTAGGACGACAACTGCTGGTCCATCGGCGCGGCCCGGAACCGCCACCACATCTTGCCGTCTTTCGCGCGCAGGCAATAGACGTACCCATCGGCGGACCCGAACATCACATTGCCTTGATAGATCGTTGGCGGCGAGTCCACGCGTCCCCCGGCCGTGAACTGCCACAGCGGTTTTCCCGATTCCTCATCCAGTGCATGGACGGTGTGGTCATCGATCGACGCGACATAGAGCCGGCCGGCGGCGATCACGGGGCTTGTCAGCTTGCCCCCCAGAGTCGTTTTCCACGCCTTGTTCAAGGCACTGGGCACTTTCGTCGTCGCCCGACCGCTGCGCGCGGCATCGTGGCGCAGCGTTGGCCAATCGCCGGGACGCAAAGGTCGGCCAATACTGTCTCCGGACAGCGGTCCCCGTTCCAGCCGCGCAGCATTCTCGTCCGCCGCCGGCACGCGTGGACCGGTCCCTGCCGGGGCCACGGCGTTGAATCCCGACAGCTTGGTTTCCAGGTAGCAGGCGCACGGTTGTTGCGGAGCGTACAGCATGCCGTTGGCCGGCATGATCCCGTACAGGCAGGCGCCGCGGATCCAGTAATTGGTGTTCCAGTGTTGCTTGTTGATATCAATGAACTCGGTCCCGGCACGCGCCATCAGCAGATAGTTGTCGGTCGCTTTGCCGCGATAGCAACGGTGATGGAACCAGTAGGTCGAGACATCCGGCTTGAACTCGGTTTTCACTTCCCCGGTGCGCGGATCGCGGCCGGTGAACAGTCCATCCGCGCGGCCGCTGGTCGTGTTGCCGGTCCAGACAAGGCCATTGGCGACCAACAGATCCTCGGCAGAGCGATACCCGGACGGCGGATGGTAGGCCGACCAGAGTTTCTTGCCGTCCCCCAATGCCAGGGCCGTCATCGTGTCCTTGCCGTCCAGGTACCAGGACCCTGTTTGCAACCCGGCGGTTTCGCCGCCGGAAAACAGGACGACATCCTGATAGAGGACGAGTGTGGGAAGATAGAACGAGCGAATTTCCTTGGCACGGGGCACCGGCTCGGAACGCCAACGCCGCTGCCCCGTCCTGGCATCCAGGCACACGATACGGTCGCCGTCATGAAATACGACATTGGCGTTGTCGGCTGCCAGCGTGCCGGGCAGGACAACCGACGATTCACTCCACAAGCCCCGGCCCGACGCCGCGTCGATCGCCATGATGCGGCGTGGTTGTTCGTCCCACAAGACCGCCTTATAACCGCCACGAATCTTCGCCATCTGCGCATACTGTTCGTCATCTTCGGCGGGATTCACGACCAGGTACAAGGCCCCGCCGCTGAGAATCACTTCTTCGGTCGTCTTGGTTCCGGTATACGTCTGCAGGGTCTTGCCGGTCACGGCATCCAATTGGGACAGGGGGCCATCGATATTCATCGTGACATAAACGCGATCGCCGTCGGCGACCAGGCGACGCGGCAGACCGGCCGGCCCGCTCTTCAGTGGCCAAAGGTGAGTGAACCACTTTTGGATCGGTCGTTTCCAGAGGAGCGTGCCGTTAAACGCGTCGCGCGCGGTCAGCGTCCACCGCGGCGGCAGCAAGATGGACAAAGGCGAGCCCATGTCGACAATCTCGAACAGACGTCCGTGCGCCGTGACGACCGCGCTGACGCTCGACAGGCGGTCGTGATGCCGCGAATACGTGGGCCCATCGTTCCATTGCATTCGACGTGGTGGCGCGACCACGGTGTCGTGCGCGACGGCGTTGTTGGAGGCGTCGTGCAAGTAGTGGGTCCAATCGTCGATCGTGGACGGCCGCGGCTTGACGATCTTCCGCCAGACGTCTGGTTGCTTGATGTAGGCCACCCCGTTGGGACAAAGCACGCGCATGATCTCGTCTCGCGACACCGCGTCCGGCCGCTGAATCACGAGCAGATTCACGAGATTGTCGATGTAGGGTAAACGCCGGCCGGTCCATCGGTGCACGGTGACTTGGCCACCGAGCCCCACCTGTTGGACGCGTCGGCGGGCGGCCGCAACGGCGTCGGCGTCCGGGGTCAGGCCCTGGACAACGCAATTGGCTCCGGCGTGCAAAGCTGTCGTGAGCGCGCCATCGCCGCATCCGACATCCACGATCACGCCGCCGTGAAAATCAGTCGCTGTCAAAATCTGCTTGGCCAAGTCGCGCGTGTCCGACCCGGCCGCGGGCCCGGCCGCCAACGTCACTGGACCGATCACCACCAACACGGTCATTCCGAACAACCAAGTCGATATAATTCGTTGATTACAGCTGGATTTCATCGAGCACCTCCGGCCCAGGTAGTGGGGATTGCGGCATGCGCGCACGGGTCTAAGTCGGATTATTCATGAAGTTCGTCGCGAGGGGCCGTAAGTCGAGTCAGATGCAAGGAAAAGGACCAGTCGGCTGCGCAGCATATTGTTAATACGTGAGCAAAGACGGCGGGGCCTTTGACGAAGCAAGTGGCCGACTTACGGCGCCGCAGCAGATCGCTCGTGAATAATCCGGGTTTAAGTCGATTGAGGGACGAACCGTCTGTTATAGCCCACGCCGGGCGAAAACAAAAGGTAACCGCGCACGGCTATTCCCTCGATTGAAGACGACTTCTCCTGTGATAAAGTCCTCGATTCGCAAAGAAACATCCCGCAAAGACGCCCGTTCCCGTATTGACCGGGCAAACGGAAACGACGAAACTTCGGCAAGCGATCTGATTGCCCTTTTCGCTTTCCGCCCGGGCCGCACTACCAACTGCATCCGTGGTGGCAAGCCGATCGTCGGGGATCTGGACACACGGCACTAATCTCAGGCACAGCAGGAGCCGGCCAATGTCTTCCGAGTCGAGGCAGCGCCACGAACGTATGATTCGCGACGTCGTTGAATTGATCCGAAAATCGGCCCGGGGACGCGATTCCAAGTTCAGCGTGGAATTCGGCAAGGCATTCTTGCAGCGCGTGCCGAAGGAAGATATGGACCGCATGGATTTGCGGGATTTGGCCGGCGCGGCGCTGAGTATCTGGCGGTTTGGCCGCGACCGTCCAAACCAAGAGGTTCTGATTCGATGGCTTAATCCACAACTGTCCGTGGACGGTTGGAATTGCCCACACACGGTGATCGAAATCGTGGGCGACGATCGGCCGTTCATCATCGATTCGATTGTCAGCGAACTTGCCAACCAGGGGCTTACGGTCCATTTGACGATTCACCCGGTCGTCCACGTGCGCCGCGGTCGACAGGGGCGGACCAGCGCGTTGGTCGAGGCGACCGAGGCGGATGCCACGGACGTCCATGCCGAGTCGTACCTGCATGTCGAGGTACTCCAGCAAACGGACCCCGAACTGATGGAACGGGTCATAGCGCGGTTGCGCAGCGTCATGAGCGACATTCGCGCCGCCGTTACCGACTGGCCCAAAATGCGCTCGCGCATAGGCAGTGTCCTGGCGGAACTGGAAGCGGACCCGCCGTCGCTTGACCCGGGCGAGCTGGAAGAGAGCAAGGAGTTCCTCCGCTGGTTGGACGAGGGCAACTTCACGTTTCTCGGGTTCCGTGAATTCGCGTTGCAACGGGCCGATGAAAAAATGTCGTTGGTGGCGCTGCCAAACACCGGACTCGGTATTTTGCGTGATGACGGCCGGGCGATCTCCGATTTGATGGGTGATCGTACGACGCTACCGGATGAATTCGCCGGCTTCATCGATCGGCCGGAACTGCTGCTCATCAGTAAATCGGCGCGCAAGGCAACCGTCCATCGCACGGTTTACATGGATGTGGTTGGCGTCAAGCAGTATGGGCAACGCGGAGTCGTCACGGGGGAGAAAGTGTTCGTCGGCCTGCTCACTTCGGCCGCTTATCACCGCAGTCCTCAGGTCATTCCCCGATTGCGCCGGCGGGTCGCCGAAGTGCTCGACGCCTCGGGCATGGACCCGAACAGCCACGACGGCAAGTCGTTGCTCCATGCGCTCGAGACATTTCCACGCGACGAATTGTTGCAGATCCCACGCGACGAACTCTTGGACATCTGCCTCGGGATCCTGGATCTGCAGGAGCGGCATCGAACAACATTGTTCATGTGGCAGGATCCACTGCAACGGTTCGTCTCTTGTCTCGTATTCTTGCCGGTCGAGCGGCATAGCACGGATCTACGCAGGCGTGTCGAGCGTATTCTCGAACGATCGCTTGCCGGTGCCTGCCGTGCGTTTGAGACGCGCATTGATCAGGATTCCGTGCTCGCCCGACTCCACTTCATCATTGAAACGCTGGGCGATCACACGCCGCCACCGAACCAGATGGCCATCGAGCGGCAGCTGGTCGATGCCGTACGATCCTGGGCCGACAAACTGCAGGCCGCGATGGTGACGGCCGTGGGCGAAGCGGAGGGAATGCGTTTGGCGAGCCGTTACGCGACCGCATTCGGCGCCGCGTATCAGCAGGCATGCAATGCCGACCAGGCAATGACCGATATCGCGCGTATTGAGCGCGTGTTGGGTTCGGACGCGTTCGGTATCAATCTGTATCGTGATACGGGGAAGGCCAATGGCTGCGTGCGGCTCAAGATATACCATCGGGACCGGCCGGTAACACTGTCGGAAATACTGCCCGTGCTCGAACACCTGGGTTTCAAAGTAATTGAGGAACGGCCGTATCAAGTAACGCCCCAGGAACTGCCGCCCGTCTGGATTCATGATTTCGGACTATCCCATCCGCACGCCAAGGCGACCGATGTCGTCGCGATGCGCGACACGATTCAAGACGCGTTTTCCCAAGTGTGGTCCGGGCACATGGACAATGACGCGTTCAATCGGCTGGTTGTCAATGCCGGACTCGAGTGGCGGCAAGTCGTGATCCTGAGAATGTACGCCCAGTTTCTTCGCCAGGCACAAATCCCGTTTAGCCAACGCTACATGCAGGACACGCTGGCCCGCCACGGGGACGTGACGCGCCGGATTGTCCAGCTCTTCGAAAATCAGTTCAAGCCGGGTGTCGGCCCCGATCGCGATGCGCGTTCGACGCAGATTGCCGCGGAGATCACGCGGCAACTGGATGCGATCGAGAGCCTGGACGAAGACCGGATTCTACGCAGTTTTCTAGGCGTCGTTCAGGCAACGTTGCGAACCAACTATTATCAGCAACTGGAATCGGGGGCACCGAAAGACTATCTCGCGGTCAAGCTTGATAGCCGGCGCATCGCGGACGTGCCCGCACCCAAACCGATGGTCGAAATATTCGTCTACAGCCCCCGGATGGAAGGCGTCCACCTGCGTTTCGGGAAAGTCGCGCGCGGTGGCCTGCGCTGGTCGGATCGCCGCGAGGACTACCGCACCGAGATCCTTGGGCTTGTGAAAGCCCAACAAGTCAAGAACTCCGTGATCGTCCCGGTCGGCTCCAAAGGCGGCTTCGTTATCAAGAAGCCAGCGTCCGACCTGTCGCGCGACGCGATACGGGAAGAAGGAATCGCCTGCTACCGAGTGCTCATCCAAGGCATGTTGGACCTGACGGACAACCTT
>CAZSOG010000113.1:0-9409 GCA_964607555.1 uncultured Pirellulaceae bacterium
CTCTCAATATTCACTAACGCCACACCCTGTCGCTCCGGCACAGCAAACGTACGCAGATACCAGAAGTAGTTGCGATCCTGGTCGATTTTGCCGTCCCCGTACTTTTTCAACCAGTCGGTCGGGGACAGCCCCGCCTTGATCCGTCGTGCCAGGTGTTCGCGGCTGTAGAACCGATCGACGTCCTTGAACATGGGTTTTGCCAGATTGGCCAGTCCCGGAACCGGCACGACATGGTCGAAAGAGGCTGGGATCATATCGGCCGCCACGCTGTCGGCGATCTGCCAAGACCCGTCCAGTGAGACCGTAATGCGTTGGGCGTGAGCCGGCCGAGATGCAGACGCCACCAGCCCCACGACGACCAGCGTGACAATACGCGACAAAGGGTGAAAGCGAGGTGTGTCCATGGTTATGCGGTCCTTCTTGTATTGAATGGTCAGGCGCGATCCGCACGGCGAGGCAAATGCCGCGTCATGGGAAGCGAAATCCGGTCTCTTGAAAAACAACGTCCGCGTCGTGATCGAGCATACATTCTTCATGGCTGCGATGCAACAAACTCAGATGCGGACAGAACCAAGGAAAGTGAGCTCTCTTCACGCAGCGCTGCCGCGACCGGCGGCCAACCTGCACACTACTCAATGTCAATAATCCTGCTGTCGTTCAGACGCGGATATCCTCGCTCGCCTTCTATCACCGCGTACAAGAGGCTGTAAGCAACTCGCCATTTAGTATGGTCGTCTGTCGAGACTGTGACCGTCTTTTGATTCAGCCTGATCACTTCACCGTGTATATCATTGTTTTGCCTATCCCGAAAACCGACTACGTCGCCGACTCTGACCTGATTCTTGTCCAGTCCCGTCCGTGATGACAATGTGATGTTTGTATCAACATTATCCAGATTGACCCAATAGAAGGGAATGTTCCATCGTTTCTGATCGTGTTGGTTTTCTACCAACAGGCACTTCCGTTTCAAGCGGATCACCTTGGCTTCGACCGGTCTGTTCTCTCCTCTCTCGAAATAGGTGATAAGCTGACCAGGTTTCAATTGACTCTTGATTTCCTGGATACGTTGTGGGTCTTCCAACAGATGGTCGATAGCAACCTGCAATCTATGCAGATCGAACAACGATGCCTTCTTCAGCTGCTCAATGATTCTGGAATAGTCCATGTCGCCTTCCCCCATGGCCTCGACCCAGGTCTTGTCGGCCTTTTGGTCACGCAAGTGCATGAACACGATGCGGTTGCCGTACTACGTTCCGAGTACCGCAATGACGACGATTAGAAGTCGACGTACCATAAGCTAATTTGGTAACCGTCCAGCCAAATGGCAGTGCCGGTGGAACACTAATAAACACTGATCGACACTAATCAGTACGATTAGTGAATATTAGCGAAAACCAGTGTTCCTGTTGTCTTTCGCTGCAATCTGCTAAAGTGCTAACTGATTTGTCGCTCGAACGGATTCCAGACATCACCCATCGCGATATCGCCCACATTATCCACCGCTCACTGCCGAATGTCAATGTTTCGACAGAGTTATCACGAAACCGGAAACCGAAAATGTTTTGGAAATCACAATGTCAATGAAACATGCGCGACGTTCATCGCGGACATGGTCCCTCATCATCCGGGTGTACATGCTCATAGGCATCGTCGTTGCGGGGCCGCTCTTCATTTTTCCCGACGCACTGGCGCAAGTGGGTCCTGCGGCCGCGGCTGATGACCACGAGGACCGAGATCGGCTCATGAGTCGTATACGCGCCAGCGAAAGTGCCGCCCGCCGGAAGGCCGAAACAGAACTGGCGAGGTTGCGACGCCAGTGCGAACCGGTTTCAGCAGCAGACTTGGAGAAACGCTACACGGTTGGCGCCGGGTCGGTCGACACAACACGGCTCTGGGTGTCAGGCTCACGGCCCTTTTGTTCCGATGCCTTTGATGCGGATACCCGCGGCATCCCAATCGTTGACACCGAGAGAGGTCTTGAAGTTCCGGCCGTTGGCCAACCGTGGCCGGATGCGGATCGCGCGCGTCAGTTGCTCGGAAAGTACCGCACGGCCTTGCGCCAGCTTCACACGGCGGCCGGGGAGGGCGGAGCAGCACGCTTTCCAACGGCGTTTCGTGAGGGACTGTGCATGCCGATGCCTGACCTGATGGAACTCAATGCTGCCACGCGTCTGCTATCTCTTGAAGCTCTTGTGCACGCGCGCGACGGTGACATCAGTGGCGCACTCCAGGCACTGGCAACTCTGTTCGCGGCGACGCGGTGCTTGGAGACATATCCACACCATGTTGCCCATTTTGTTTGCTGTGCCATTTACGCGCGCGGGTGCGAAACAACTCGCCAGTTGCTGCAACAATGTTCCGATCGTCACCTTCAGCAGATGCTGCAGATGCTCGGAAAGGGCAGTCTCGATGACAGTCTCTGTTCCGTCATGCTCGGCGAGCGCGTCATCGGATTGGTGGAACTGAACAGTCCAGAGACGTTGCTGGAGCATCTTACGACGGACTGTGTGGAAGACGGGCGGCGATTGACGAAGAAGGAGGCGAGTGAATATGCGCGCTGGATACCGTTCGTGCAGCAACGGGATCGGTGGCTTTATCTACGCGCGATGCGCCAGTGGGTTGACGCCGCGCGGAAGCCCTTGCCAAAACGCCTGCAGATAGCGCGCGATTTGACTGCGCAGTGGGAAACACGAACGGTGCCGGCACGATCCTCGGCATCGGATCGCAACTTACACCCATAAGATCGCAAGGACCAAGAACCCGGAAGCGCGCAACGAATTTGTTCGCAGGTGCGATTGCCGGTTCATGGGAGATTATTCTTTCTTGCACGTTGTCGAACGCGACCAGGTCTTCACGCAGCGGAAGTTGCCGGAGAACTGGCGAACGTACGTCGAGCAACGATCCAGCTCGCCCACGCGTAAACTCGTTTTCGAACAGTGTCGCGGTCCGGAGCATCGGCCCCTCATCGAGAGTGGCCGATGCAGGACGGGCTCTTGTCACAGCCTTGGTCCGGCCAGCGGATACGCCTGCCAACCGTGGAATTCAGGTGTGAATTGAAGTCAATGTTTCGGGTCCATCGACAGTTTCTCGATTGGAACGGGTTCTTTCTTGCGCAACTGCTCGATCATCTTCGACACCTGATCGCTTGGGTTCAGCAGCTTCACCAGCTGCGGTGTTACGTCGACGTACTCGACCGACGAGTCCTTATAGGCGATCTGCCATTTCGAAACGACCAGCGATACTCCCGCGTCCTTGGCGATCGCGGGAATTGCCGTCTTCATCGTCTTGATGATGTCGGTTACCGATCCGGTGCTGAAGACCTGTTGGTGCATTCTGACCTGCAAACCGGGTCCTTCGACCTCAAGCTGCTTCATGCGATTCTTATCGCCGGCCGCTTTCGCCTTCTCGTAGTTCTCTCGTATGGCCTTGACCTGTTTCATTCCCGCTTCAGATCGCCAAAATGCCAGGGCAACGGCGCGCGAATCGAACGTTCCGATTTTCACGGCCGGTGATGTTCCCTGGCTTCTGGCAACACGCGCAAGCGCGAACGACAATACGGCAGTACCCAGGATGACGCGGATGCTCGTGAGTTGACTCATGATTGGCTCCTTATGCGGGAGGCCCACAGCGCTCCCTTTGTTCGCTTCGAAACACGCGCGCACCGTGCGCGCATGTGGTAGCCCAAGAATCTAACGCGGCGTTGCCTCGAACCAACTGACGCGCGGCCAGTTCGGGGAATATCGAATATGGCAGCCCTTTAGCTATTCGCAGTGGCCAGCGTTCCGCGGTCTCGCTTTAATTCCGGTCGACCCCAACCGCCTTGTGCGGTTGGTGAAGAAGTCTCGTGGGCTAAAAAAGCCGGTTCGCGACAAGCCTCTCTCCCCAGCCCCGCCGCCCCCGCCGAAGGCGGCGGGGCTGGGGAGAGAGGGAAAACTGTTGATATTCGCGTCTTAGCTGACGAGACTCATTCACCCACGGGGCAAGCCCGTGGGGGTCCTGGATCCGACAATCTGCTGCAACCGGCTAAACACTTACCGAATATGGAATTCTGATGGCCGAAGGGAAACACTCGCACCACGATGTCTCTCCTCTCTCACCTCTCCTCTCTCGCCTAACAACGCGACCGATGAGACTAGACACAAAAACTTGACTCAAGATCATCAAATATCTGCCCATAAGGTTTCTACCGAGGTGTTGCCTCCAACCAACTGACGCACGCCGGCGCGATGGAGACCTTCGGTCGCTTCCGTGCGGGGTCAGGAGACCCGCGCACAGCGCTGTATTCTCTCAACGACACCCGGACCACCCCCCACTTGACCACTTTCTTCCTAACTCCTAATGCGGGTGGCCCGCAACCCAAAACGGGCGTATAAAGCCTCGGAAAACGGGCAAGTCGGAGGTACTGGGCTTCGTCGACGGACGTGGACGTCCGTCGTTCATGCTTGAACGTGAGTTCTGGGACAGGCTGTTAAAATAGGCGGTCTGTCGTGGTAACTTTTGCCGATTACGTGGATTCTTCAAAGTTTAACGATTATCCAGACGATGAAGAGAGTGCCGACTGCGCCACCCGACGGTTTGCGCTTGCCGTGATCCAACAGGGGACGCCCGGTCTTGTAGGGGGGACCAAGGTCGCGCAGGTCAACGCCGTGTCATGCACGGCGCGCCTGCGCCATTTCGCCCCTCGAGACTGTTTGCGTTCGCACCGCCGAACCAAACCTAGTTTGGGAACGTGCATCGATGAACCGGCCCTTGAACCGCGTGGTTGCTTTGCTGCTGACGGCGATTCTGACGCTAACCGGGTGCCATCCAACGCAGCCCTTCTATCTGCACGAAGACGGCGATCTGTCGCATTATCTCGATACGATGACGGCAATCGAGAACCCGGATCTGCAGGAGACGATGCTGACGGAAGTCACGCAGACACATGCCCCGCTGACGTTAAGCGACCTGGAATTCACGAAGTTCCGCGACCTGAGTTTGGAAGAATGTGCATCGATCGCGTTGCACAACAGCAAGATCGTCCGCAATCTAGGTTCACTTACGCAGTTTACGATCGCTGACGGGCTCGTGGGCCGCACGGCCGGATCCCTGACCGTATACGATCCGGCGATCTTCGAAACGGACCCACAGTTTGGTGTCGAGGCGGCGTTATCCACATTTGACGCGCAGTTCACGACCAGCGCGTTCTGGGAGAAGACGGACCGCCCGCAGAACTTTGGTGGTTTCACCCAGCAGGCGATCTTCAGCAACTTTTTGCGCCGTGACAGCGGCCAGTTCAATGCCGAGTTGAATAAACGGACGGCGACCGGCACCACGTTCGCCGTCCGGAACCAAACTCTCTATGACGGTAACAACAATCAGAGCAGCGGGTTGCCGAGCGTCTGGACGACCGTTTTTGAAGCCGAGGCCACTCAGCCCTTGTTACGTGGCCGCGGGGCGCAAGTGAACCGCGCACCGATATTGCGGGCGCGAATGCGCACGGATCAATCGTTGGCCGACTTGGAGTCGGCCGTGCGCAATATGCTGATGGACATGGAGAATACCTACTGGGACCTGCAAAACGCGTATCGCGTGTTGGAGACGGCCAAGATCGGTCGTGACAGTGCACTGGTCACTTGGAAAAACACGTATGTCTTGTTGCAGGGCGGCAAGGGGACGGCCCAGCAAGAGGCCCAGGCGCGCGAACAATACTTCTTTTTCCGCGCCCAGATGGAGTCCGCGTTGCGTGACCTGTTGGCCGCCGAAGGGCGACTCCGCTGGCTCATGGGGCTCACTCCGACCGATGGTGAGTTGTTGCGACCGGTCGATCGCCCGACCATGGCGCGGGTCGAGTTCGAGTGGGCTTCGGCACACACCGAGGCGCTGGTCCGCAGCCCCGAACTGCGTCGCGAACGCTGGGTGGTCAAGCAGCGCGAGTTGGAGTTGATCGAGGCGCGCAATCGGTTGCTGCCGCAACTGGATCTGGTCGCCACGTACCGCTGGCTTGGCATGGGCGATCAGCTGATCACGGCGGGCCGCCGAGGCACGAACTTCATCAATGCGGACCCCAACAATGCGAGCCTGCCGATCAACCCCGGCGCGACGGTCCCCGTCGGCGCCCCCACACCCGGTTCAACCGCGTTTGACGAACTGACCGAAGGCCGATTTCAGGAGTTTCGTCTTGGCCTGCAGTTCACGCCCCCCAAGGTCGGTGCACGTCAGGAAATGGCCGGTGTACGCAACGCCCAACTGCAACTCGCACGCGAAAAAGCACGCTTGAAAGACATGGAACTGAACGTCTCGCACACGCTCACCTCTGCGATCCAAACGCTCGATTTCCAGTATCACGCGGCCCAATCTCATTTCAACCGATGGGCCGCGGCCGAAAAGGAAGTCGAAGCACTCAAAGCACTCTACGAAGGTGGACAAGCGAATGTCGATCTGGTCTTGGACGGCCAGCGACGACGCGCTCAGGCACAAGCCGATTTCTACCGAGCGGTTGCCGAATACAACAAGTCAATCGCCAACGTGCACTTCCGCAAAGGGACGCTGTTGGCCTACGACAATATCAAATTAGCGGAAGGCCCGTGGCCCCAAAAAGCCTATTGGGACGCACTCGGCCAGGCACGGAAACGCGATGCCAGCTACTACCTCGACTACGGCTGGACGCGACCGAGTGTTGTCAGTCGCGGCCCGGTGGATCAGGAAGCCGTTTCGGGCATGCTCGACGACCAGGCGATGTCGAGCCAACCCACTTCGGGTTCCGGTGCCGAGGAAATCCTCACGCCGCCCCCAATTCCCAACGTGCCGCCCGACAACATGCCCGCGCCGATGCCATTGGACGCCCTGCCCGACAGCCCGCCACCCCCCGACGCCCTCCGGTCTTCCATGCTGGACGGCCCGTCGCTGAGCCTGCGCGACAACGCCCCCCCAGAACTCATGGAACAGCCCGCGCCAAAACGATTCGCGTGGGGCAACCTAGGACTCAGCACCCCATCGCCCGTCCGGCAGGCAGGCCATGAAGAACCGGTCGGTACCGGAGTGATCCAGGGAAAGAGAAATTAGAAATAAGAAATTAAAAATAAGAAATAAGAATAAGAAATAAGAATCTTAGGTTGTCACATTCGCACACCGTGCGCGCATGTTTTTCCGGAGACGTTACCTCGCAAACCCTCCAGTATCCAGTCTCCAGCCTTCAGCCTTGCGGGCGCAGCCCGCGTTATGCAATTTCTTGCCGATTGCTGCTTATTGTCGGGGCAAGGGTCTCCCACGGGCTGGGCTGATGAAAAGCCCGTAATATGGATAAACGGGGATCGTTGGGATGTCGAGAACTTGTTGCGCAAAGCATGCGGGGGAATGCCTCGTATCGGGTATGCAATTGGCGTGCACGATCCAGAAAGAACTTGCTTCGCAGTACACCTAGCACGTTATCCACGATCAGCGCGGCGGACGGGGCCTCGGCTCGATCGCGCAGCGTACCCTCGCTCTTTTCTTACATCCGGCGAGTTTCGTTTCGGCGGAAGTCCGCGCCACACCCTTTAGCTTCCCGCGATCAACTTAGAACCGAACAACTAGCGGCGGAACATAAAACGTGGCGATGTCAAATTAGACGTCGGAAATCGGGCGGCTGCTCAGGACCTTGGTCCCATCTTCTTGCCCGCTGTTTTCTCGATTAACCACTCGCCGGCCTGGCGTTCGGCCGCGGCGCGAAACGCCCGGATCTTGTCGTCCGTGAATTGGGGTGGCGTGAAACCGCCCGCCGATAGGATCACGCGCCGCTTATCCGCCAACGATTCCACCAACCGGCGAACCTCCTGTCGAACCTCGTCGGCCGTGCCTCGGCCCAGCACGTCACGCGGCGGAACATTGCCCATCAATGTCACGCCGTCACCCGCTAATTGGCGAATCTCATTGATGTCGTGTTCGAACGAGAAATTGAATAGATTTACGTTCATCCGTTCCAAATAGCGTGCGGTGATCAGACCATTTGCGTCGTTGTGCAGAAAACGCACCGAACAATCAACGGCCGAGAAAATCTGTTGCATGCGCGACAGAGCAAACAGCTGGAAATCGCGGTCGCCCACGAAACCGAGTAGATCGTCCAGCACCAACAGACCATCAATCGAAGGGAACCGCTCCTTCTGATAGCACAACCACTCGATGATGAACCGCGTCACTTTATCCAGTAACCGGTGGATGGCATCCGGTGCTTCGCGCATGCCCAAGAAGAAGTTCGTATGGTCCATCAGATAAGAACCGATGGTCAACGGGCCATGTGCGGTCGCGAACCGAACGCGATGCCCAGACGTTGCCATCGCGTCCCGAGCAAGTTCAAGCCGGCGAACAATGAGTGGTAATAAGCCATCACTGCGCACGTTCGGTTGTGCCAGGCCGTCGATCTGATCATAGTCGCCGAGAACCGCTTCGCACGTTGGGAACCCGTTTTCCGGCCATATACACTTGGCACCGAAAGAGGGTGGGTTGGAAATCATGCCGTACTCGGCCCAGAAACCAGGCATCCAGAGAATCTCCGGATAGCGCTCGGCGGCCGCCAGATTCGACTCCAGCCACACCTGCTGATCCACGAAGTAGTCCATCAAGTCGATGCCGTTGATCCCCGTGATCCACGGCCCGTCGACCAGGAATCCGCACGGTAACCGGTCACGGACCTGGCCGTCCAGTATCTTCAACAATTCGACCCACTGGCGATCATTCATCGTGAAACACTCGAATCAAGAGCCGTCCTGTCACGCCTTCTCGGCGGCCTGTTCCAGCAGCCGGATCCAGGGACCGACATAATGACCGTGGTCATGGTACGTGCGACCGCTGATCAGGTTGCCATCAATCACGCACGGCTCGTCCACGAACGTGCCGCCGCAGACTTCCAAGTCGAACTTGCATTTCGCAACGGTGGCCATGCGACGTCCTTTGACGCACCTTGCATAGGCGGGAATCTCCACGCCATGACACACACTGGCCACCGGTTTGTTGGTTTCGAAAAAATGTCGCGTGATGCGTACAAGGTCGTCATCATAGCGAAGGTATTCGGGCGCCCGGCCGCCCGAGAAGAAGATGCCCAGATATTCGTCTGGAACCACGTCTCGAAACGCGATATCGGTCTGGATCGTGTACCCTTCCCATTCCTTGGTGATGGTCCAGCCCGCTTTCACTTCGTGCATGACCATCTGGTAACGATGAACTTCGGGCCCCGCCACAACCGGCTGGAACCCACCTTCAATCAGGCGGTAATACGGATACAGCGTGTCAACGGTCTCGGTCGCGTCCCCCACGACGATCAGCACCTTGTTCATCCCAAACCTCCTCAGGTTCTCGTTTTTTTCTTGTTTTCTGGTTTTTTGGCTTCGCTCCAGTACGGGGGTCGGCAGCCCCACGCACAGCGCTGGATTTTGCCCTGCCCCCACTCAGCTCG
>CAZSOG010000114.1:0-9372 GCA_964607555.1 uncultured Pirellulaceae bacterium
GTCCGGCCATGTTCGGGGTGCCAGGTACGATGGACATCCTTGTCCGTCGGCACCCTGTCCACAACCTATGCGTCGTTCCGTTGCGAAAACTTGACTCGAACGCAACGAATTTCCGCCCATGGGATCTCTAATGCGGGCCACCCGCGTTATGTTGAATATGGCCTTCAGCCGAAGGACTCGATCGCGAATCCGAACCTGGGGCGCCGGTCGCCCGCGGCTCCCTCTGCCCCATCTATACGATGAATATGGCCTTCGGCCAAGGCGTTTCGAAAGATCCCTGTATGGTCCCCATGGCTGACGGTTAGGAAACGAGGGGAAAACCGAAAGAAACGTATTATGCTACAACACCGAGTGTTCAACACCCTAGAATCAATCTCCCGGCCAGGCAACGTCCCCAACCACGCCGCCGCGAGACCCTCATGGGCTTGTCCCATGGGTGAATCAGTCTCGCAGTTATGCAGTCGTGGTCGCCGTGCCAACGAACTAGTTTTGGCTCTGGCGCAAGGCGAAAATCAAAATTCGTGTTTTCGGTGCCACGTGTATGGCATAGGGTCGAAAAATAGTTATTTTTTTTTGTCTTTTTCGGCCTCCCATCGCGGGTTTCCCCTTTTCGAAGGACCCTCCCAACCTCAAGAATAGTAGTAGTTATCGGACTCGGTTTCTTTTCACTCTCACAGAAAGGAGACACACGATGAAACGCGAGTCATGGAGTCAGCGATGGATGGGGATGGTGGCCTCGATGTTGGTGTTGACGATGCTGGTCGCGGCGGCGCCGGCGCAAGGGCCGGCCAAGTCGTCGGCCAAGGCGCCAGCCAAACCGGCGGCCACGTCGACAACGCCGGCACGCAAGAAGCCACGCGGGCGGTTACCCGCCTATTTCAGCAAAGTGGTTTCGGCCAAGCAGCGCGACCAGATCTACTCGATCCAAGCCAAGTACAACGCGCAGATCGAGAAGCTCCAAGCGCAGCTCAAGACACTGATCGCACAACGCGATGGTGACGTCGAGCAGGTGCTGACCACCGAGCAGCGTGCCGAGGTCCAGCAGCTGCGCGACCAACGCAAGGCGCGCAGCGCTGCTGCCAAGGCACGCAAGGCCGCGGTGACCAAACCGGCCAGCCAAGGCTGATTGTGTCCGACGCCCCGATCGTCGCGACGTTAACCAAACATGCCGGGCGCAGGGATGCGTCCGGGACGCGGGCACCGCTAGGGTCGGCCTTACTCTTACTCTTACTCTTAATCTTAATCTTAATCTTAATCCTCTTCCGCCCCAGTCTGGTGAGGTATGTATCTCAAATCGGGCGCCATTCCGCGCGCTCGAATGGTGCTCATGAAAGGCTGTTTTTCTTCACCCTCCGCTACTCGAGCCAAGCCGCATGACGACGAGATATTTCGATCATGAGAAACTGATCGTCTACCAGACCGCCATCACATTCGTTGTGTGGTCATCCGATCTACTGACAAACGTGCCAAAGAACATGGCGGTTCACAACCAATTGGACCGTGCATCGACCTCGATCCCGCTGAACATCGCGGAAGGAAATGGCAAGTACACTTCAGCAGACCGTTGCCACTTCTTCGACACCGCCCGTGGGTCGGCACTTGAGTGTGCAGCCTGCCTCGACGTGCTGGGCGCAAGGACGATCATCGATGGATCTGGGGTTGCGAGAGGGAAGGGATTGCTCTCTGAGATTGTCTCGATGTTGATTGGATTGATTCGGTCTAACTCCCCAAATCGTGACGTTTGACGCGTCAGCTTGGATGCCTGCGGACGACGATCGAGTACGATTAAGAGTAAGATTAAGATTAAGATTAAGATGGAACCGCAAGCGGGCGATCTATTGGCGCCGTCGCGGCACGGCATCAGGTCCCTCGGTTGGCGTGGGGGTTGCGTGCCAGGCGGTCGCGGATCTCGTCACGCAGTTGCGCGATGACCGATGACCGGTCGGTGTCCTTGAGAATTCGACGGATCACCGTCTTGGGCGTTTCGCCGCCCCACGACGAACCGTGTTCGAAGTAGTACTTCGCCGCTTGGCCCACCACGAACGACCCATAGCCGGCGGCCACGCCCTGCGGAATCGCGGTCAAGGGTGTGCCGTAACCGAGCGTCAGGCCCTTGAAGGTCGATGATAGCAGGCTGGTCGTCGCTTCGGCCAACATCATCCAACCGGCTGCTTTGAGCACCGACCGGATCAGACCACGCGCATGCCGGGTCGACATCTCCAGTCCGTAGATATGGGCCAGGGTGACGACCATGGTCAGGTCGACGGCACTTCCGCCAAGCACATCGGTAATGGCCACCGGATTCAGTCCGACGGCGATGGCTTTCAGGGCCGCATAGCCACGGATGACCTGCCGCGCCTTGTTGTCGCGCAATTGCACGCGAACGACCGCCATGCGGTCGGACTTGTCGGCCGCGTACAACGCGGCGTTCAGCGCCAGCAGCTCCTTGCCGTCCTGGGCCAGCACTTCGATGATGCGCAGCCGTAACGTCTCGATGTCCGGGGCCGGCTTGCGCCACTGCCGGTCTTGCGTGCCGTCGGGTCGCTCGACAATATATTCGAGTTCGCGTGGGTCGGCCGCTGTCATCACGACATTATCGGGCGATACGAGCTCCGGAAGGCGCTCGGCATGCAGCACCTCGAGCAGCCTCTCACGCTGGTCCGGTGTGTACAGATCGATTTTATTCAGCACGACGATCATGGGCTTATGAACACTCGCCAGTTCAAGGACGGCGGCGTGCTCGGTTTCATTCAAGTCCGAGTCGGTCACGAACAGAATGAGATCGGCATGGAGTGCCGCCTGGCCGGCCAGGTGGGCACGCTCCCGTCCGCCCACTTCGTTGAGACCGGGCGTATCGACGAGGACGATTTGCGAATCGGCGAGTCCGGGGACACAGTACCCCGAGCCTTCCCACGGGACCTTCCAGATTTCGCGGGTCCAGCCGCCTTGCACGTCGACTTTGGCGACGGCCTGGCCGAGCAGTGCGTTGATCAGCGCCGACTTGCCGGTGCTAATCTCACCGAAGACCGCGATCTCCACTCGACCGGTCGTCAGTTTGACCAGCATATCCTGCAGCTGGTCCAGCGCGTGGTGGAGTTCTTTTTTTTCCTCGGTGGAACATTCGCGGAGTCGATCCAAGGTACGTTCCACGGATCGGACTGCGGCGCGGTAGTGTTCATCCTGCAATATGCTCGGCGCGTTCACTCGTCTGTTTTCCTTCTCAAGGGACTGTCTGGATGGTCCGGTTCCGCGTCGTCGCGTGCGGTCGCCATGTACCGGCGTGCCGACTGGAGCAATTTACGCAACTCCGCGGCGGTCGTCAGCTGTTGCCACTGACGCCGAGCCAATCCGGCGAGCCCTCCCTCGGGTTGTTGCATCTCATTCCGAAAATATTCGATGAATACGGCCCCGATCCAGCGGGTAATCAGGGCTTGGACCATGCCTTGCAACAGGCCGCCGGCCAAGGTGCCGGCTCCCGGCACGGTTTTCAGCAGCGACGCGATCGCGGCGGTGACGGCCGGCGTCGCGGCGGTCACGCCGAGGATACCGATAAGGTTCTTGCCCAGTTGACCGACCAATTCGACGGCGACATTCAGATCGACCTCCTGGCGATAAATCCGGGCCAGTTCGACCACCATCTTGACCGAGATCGCGCCGCCAGCCGCCAGGTCGAGCAGCGGCAACGGGCTGAGTGCCGCCGCGCCGCCGGCGCCCCACATATAGCGATCCACCGTCTGCCAGGCACGTTTGTCCAGTGCGGCCTGGACGTGGTCGCGGGCCTGTTCGACCAACCCGCGTGATTGCAGCAGCAGGTTGGCCAGCAACAGATCCGAGCCATCCTTGCGGATGACCTCGAGCATGCGCCGCGCCAACGCATCAATATCGGCCGCTTGTTCGACACGCTGTTGCACCTCGGTCCCGTCCGCCAGAACGCGAATCCGCGGTCGGTCGGTCGGTCGTGCGCGCACCGCCACGACGTCCTGGCGGTCGATCAGATCCGTGACCTGGGCGGCGAGTTGGTCGAGCAAGCGCTGCCGCTCCGCCGGGTCGTACCAGTCCTCCTTGTTCAGGCAGAGGAGCACGCGTTTTTGCATCGCCACGAGCCGTTCGACAAGCTGATATTCGGTGTCGCGGAGCGGGCCATCGACGACCAGAAGAACCAGATCGGCATCCTGGGCCGCCTCGGCGGATATCGTACCGCGTGCGGCACCGTCGACTTCCCCAAGCCCGGGCGTATCGACCAGGACGACACGGTCCGTGCCGGCCCAGGGGACTTCATTGCGGCGCAGCGTGGTCCCCCCGCGCGCGTCCGTGGCGAATACCGCGCGTCCGGCCAGCGTATTGAGTAGCGATGATTTACCACTGGATACCGTGCCAAACGCGACGATCTCGAGCGTTTGCGATGCGCGCTTCGATTCCAACTGCTGGACAAGAGCCGCCATCTCCTGACGCAACACGGGCTCGGCCTCCGTCTCGGTTCGCAGATCATCAATCGACTCCAGATTCGCCGTGATTTCCTCGTTTTTTTCGCTCCGCGTCAGCTCGTTGGGCCCCCGCGCCCGCTGCCGCTTGCGCGTCCGTTTGGCACGCGTGCGCCACCAGAGCCGGCCGCAGATCCAGATCGAGCTGCCCAAGAGCAACACGGCGCCCGTGCCGACGACGACCAAATAAACGGTCGCCCAGACCGGTCCCAGCGTGCGGAGATTCTGATACTGGCGGACCAGTTGTGGGGGTACGTAGACCAGGATAAACCCAAGAAATGCCATGAAAACAACGATCAGCAGCCCGGACGTCGTGCGGCGTATACTCATCAGACAGAATCCCGCTTGCGTGGAGGGACGGAGCATCAGATACTTAGGCTGCCACATGCGCGCACGGTGCGCTCATGTCTCGAAGCGAACCACGGGAGCGCCATGGAACAAGGGCGTACCCCCTTGTGGGTTGCGGGCCTCCCGCATTAGTCATCTAAGTATATCGTTTTCCAACGCACAATATGGGGGGAACGTGCGTATAGACCGTTATTGTTTCCGAAGTTAGACTTCGGTTCGCGTTTTCGCGTGCGTCGCACGCGCGCCGGGGCAGGGCGCAGGGTTAAGTCAAGCACGGGAGAATTCGACTTGTTGGGACCCGTATTTGGACGCGAAGCCGTTACGCTGCCGCGGCGGCCGCGCCATTATCTCTATCGGACGCTTTACGTCACCGTGCTGATGCTCCTGATGTGCACGGCGTGGCTGGTCGTCGCGGGAACGCAGGTAATCCGCAATGTTGGGGACATGGCGCGGTTCGGCGCGATTCTGTTCCAGATTCTGGCACCGCTCCAATTGGCCCTCGTCTTGTTCTTTTCCGCCATGGGATCGGCCAGCGCCGTTTGTCAGGAGAAAGACCGCCGGACCCTGCTCCTGCTGCTGTTGACACGTATGTCGAACACCGAGTTGGTTTTGGGCAAGCTGTTCGCGAGCCTGATCAACGTCGTGTTCATGCTGGCCGGCGCCGTGCCGTTGTTCATGCTGGCGACGCTGTTTGGTGGCGTTTCGTTCGCGCAGGTCATGCGCGTGTTCGGCGTGGCCCTGGCCAGTGCCCTGGTGGCCGGCAGCCTGGGGTCGACACTGGCATTGTGGCGTGAAAAGACATTTCAGACCCTGTCGATGACGGTTCTGGCCATCGTCATCTGGTTGGGGATTTGGGAGGCGGTCCATGCGGTCGGTGAGCGCGTCATGGTCGCGGGGATCACCGGCGGCGCCTGGGCGTCCATGTTCAGTCCGTTGCGCGCGATGATCGCGGCGGCGCACCCGATCGTAGCGGGGACGACCGTCTCCGCCGTTTTGGCCAACGAAGTCTATTGGTTCCTTGCCATCGCACTCTCCGGCGCGGCCGTGTTGAACCTGATCGCGATCGCGCGTGTTCGGGTCTGGAATCCGTCCCGTCAGGTGCGCATGGGCCAAACGCAGGACGAAGACGCCAGTATCTGGGGTGCCGAGTACGACTTGACGCATTCGTCGGCCGGCACGGCCGAGCGGGCGCGCGAGGCGCATGTGGATGCGCGCCGACACATCACGGCGGGACGGACTCGACGGGTGTGGGATAATCCAGTGCTGTGGCGGGAAGTATGTACCTGGGCGTACGGCCGCAAGGTGTTGATCATTCGCGTGGTCTATCTCGTGCTGTTCGGCATGGCCGCCCTCGCGCTGCACTGGATGCCGGCCGCCGCCGCCGTAACAAGTGACCAGTATATGACAGTGGTTCCCGAAACCGCCAAGCCGCTGGCGCCGTTCCTGCTCGTGAGTCTCGTCATCGTCAATGCCTTGGCGGTCACGTCGATCACGAGCGAACGCGATGGCCAGGCACTCGATCTGCTGTTGGTCACCGATTTGTCGCCCAAGGAATTCGTTCTCGGCAAGATCCTGGGCGTGTTGTGGGTCGCCAAGGAGATGGTGTTGCTGCCAATGGTCCTGTCCGTCTACCTGTGGGCGCGCGGTGGAATGTCGACCGAGGACTTGGTTTTTCTAGTCGGTGGATTGATCGTGATGAATCTGTTTGTCACGATGCTTGGGATCCACTGCGGGATGAACTATGCCAATTCGCGTTCGGCGATCGGGGTCAGTCTGGGGACGGTGTTCTTTCTGTTCTTGGGGGTCATCACGTGCATGGTGATGATGATTTCATTCAGCGGCAGTTTTCGCAACCAGCTGGCGCCTTTCCTGGCATTTATTCTGGGCGGCAGTGTGGGTCTCTACGTTTCGTTGGGGATTCGCAACCCGTCGGCAGCGATCGGGCTCGCGGCGTTGGCCCTACCGTTCGCGACGTTTTTCGCGATCACGAGTTTCCTATTGCGTAACCAGGAGCTGACCGTATTTATTGTCACGGCGTTGGCCTATGGTTTCACGACGACGGCGCTTCTGGTCCCCGCGGTGTACGAATTCGACATCGCGATGGGGCGCACCAAGACGGCGGGTGACGAATAATCGGCCGGACGTGGGGGACATCGGCGGATGAGCCTCTTGATCGATATGTTGCCTTGGCTGATCGCCATGGTCATCCTGATGGGCTGCTCCGCCTTCTTTTCGGGCAGTGAAGCCGCGTTGTTCTACTTGCGCTGGGAGGATCGCCGCACGCTGCTCGACGGCAGTCGTTCACAACGCATGGCGGCCTCCTTGCTTCAGGACCCGGATCGCCTCCTGTCGGCCGTGTTACTCTGGAACCTGGCCGTCAACATGACATATTTCGGAATCGCATCGATCGTCGGCATGCGTCTGGAGCGGCTTGGGAGCGGGACACCGGCGGTGATCTTCTCGGTCGGCTCGGTGCTGTCCATAATCTTACTGAGCGAGATGTTGCCGAAGAGCCTGGCCGTATTGAGCGCGCGGCGTGTCGCGGGGCTGGTCGGGCTGCCGTTGACCGTAGCCGTGCGGGTGCTGGATCCGGTCATGCCGGCGCTGCGCGTGGTGAGCCTATTGTCGCGGCGGCTCGTGTGGCCCGGTTTCCAACGCGAATCCTATCTCGATATTCGCGATCTGGAACGCGCGATCGAGCTGTCGACTGAAGATGCCAGCCTGGTCGCCCAAGAGCAAGCTACCCTGCGTAATATCGTGATGCTCTCCGACATCCGTGCCCATGAGTGGATGTGGCCACGCACGCAGTTCTTGGCGTTTCGTCCACCCGTGTCCCTGGGCGATCTTGGCGGTCAGATGACGCCCAGTGGGTACTTGCTGGTGACGGACCAAGAGGGTGAAGAGGTCGCCGGCGCGATCAACTTGAACGAGTGTGTCGAGGTGCCCGACTATCACCTCGAGCGGAAGGCGGAGCCGGTAATCATGGTTCCCTGGTGCGCCACCGTGGCGGATGTGCTGCAACAAATGCAGCAAGACCAGCGTGATGTGGCCGCCGTCCTCAATGAGCTGGGCGAGACGATCGGGATCCTGACGTTTCACGACATCTTGGATACGGTTTTTCACGAGGATCCCAGCCGCAGCACGCGCATGCTTGATCGGGAACCGATCCAGGACGTTGGCGGGGGCCGCTGGCATGTGAATGGCATGACGAATCTGCGCCGTCTGGAACGGAAATTCGGCGTGCGTCTGCCGCATGTGCGTGGCGTGACCGTGGGGGGCGTGATTCAAGAGGTCTTGCAGCGGCTGGCCATGCCCACCGACGAAGTGGACTGGGGCCCGTTTCATTTTCGCGTCCTGGAAGTCTCGCGCCGCGGCCAGCTCCTGGTGGAACTAACACGCCAGGATCGGGAGGGACGCGACGCATGATCTGGCTGATCCTACCGTTGCTCGGCGCCGGCGTGCTACTGAGTGCATTGTTCAGCGGCAGCGAAACCGGATTCTACCGCGTGACACGCGTCCGATTGTTACTGGATACACTCGGTGGAGACCGCGTCTCCGGCGCGCTGCTATGGCTGACAAACAACCCCGCGCTGTTCGTCGCGGCGACCCTTGTGGGCAACAACTTGGCGAACTACTGTCTATCGTTCGGCATCGTTCTGGCGGTGCAGGAGGTCTTCTCGCCCACCGGTTGGGCGCCACTGATCGCGCCGATGGTGCTGTCGCCGGTCGTCTTCATTTATTGCGAGTTGCTGCCGAAACAGCTGTTTTTCCATGCGCCGAATCGTCTGTTGCGGCGCGCCGGCCCGCTGCTCGTGCTTGCCACGATTTGCTTCGCGCCGGTGGCGGCCCTGCTCTGGCTGTTTGGCCGCGCGCTCGAGACGGTTGTTGGACAGACGCCGTTGCGCGTCCGCCTGACGCTCGCGCGAAAAGAGCTTCAACGTGTCCTCCAGGAGGGGCAGGAGGCCGGCATTCTGCGGCCCGCCCAGCACGAATTGGCGCAGCGATTGTTCGCGCACACCGCGCAAAACGTGATGCAATTCAGCACGCCGCTCGGACGAGTCGCGTCCATCCCGCTCGGCAGCGACGTGCGAAAAACCTTGAAGTTGGCACGCCGGCAACAATCGGCCATCGTGCCCGTACGCGCGGCGACGGGGCGGCAGATCATCGGTTACGTTTGCGTCATCGATCTGCGGCTGGCGCGGGCCGAACGCGTGGTACAGGTGCGGGCCGTGCTGCATGTCTCCAAACAGACTTCGCACATCGAAGCGCTCATGAAAATGCAGGCCGAAAAAACCGAACTTGCCTGTATCGATGACGCCGACGGAAAAACGATCGCCCTGCTCTTTGCGAAGCACCTGACCACGCCGCTTTTCGATGCCGCGTGAACGGGCGGTTTAGAGACCTTATGGGTGGAAATGTGATGATCTTGAGTCAAGTTTTTGGATCGGGTCAAGTCGGTGGCGTTGTTAGGAATTAGGAGTTAGGAGATAGGAAGAAAGTGGTTGAGTGGGGGCGGTCCGGGTGTCGTTGAGAGAATAAAGCG
>CAZSOG010000115.1:0-9343 GCA_964607555.1 uncultured Pirellulaceae bacterium
ACGCGGCTCAAGGATGCCCAGACGCTCTTGCTATACCGACCCGGTATCACGGTCAAGCAGCTCAAGGCGGTCGCCGCCAACAAGGTCGAGGTAACGCTGGCGGTCGCGCCGCAATGCCCGTTGGGGCTGCACGCGTTGCGATTGCGCGCCGCGACGGGCATTAGCAACTTGCGCACGATCAGTGTCGGCGCCCTGCCGGTTATCGCGGAGAAGGAACCGAACAGCGATTTCGCGCGGCCGCAGGAGATCGCGTTCAACACGACGGTCAGCGGCGTGGTCCAAAACGAGGATGTGGACTATTTCGCGGTTGACGTGAAGAAGGGCGACCGAGTTTCGGTCGAGCTTGAGGGGATTCGATTGGGCAATCCGACATTTTTCGATCCGTTCGTGGCGGTGCTGAACACGGAACGGTTTGAGTTGGCGCGTTGCGATGACATCGCGTTACTGCGCCAGGACGCGTTGTGTGGGCTGGTGGCGCCGCGCGACGGGCGCTACATCGTGGAAGTGCGCGAGAGCGCGTACGGCGGTAACGGCAACTGCAAGTACCTGGTGCACATTGGCGCGTTTCCACGACCGACGGCCGTGTTGCCGGCGGGGGGACGCCCGGGCGAGTCACTTGCGGTCAAGTGGATCGGCGACGCGGCCGGCGATTGGACATCCGCGATCACTTTACCCACGGATGCCCGTGACCAACACGATCTGTTCGCTCGGGATGCCCATGGTGTCGCGCCGTCGCCGAACCGCGTTCGAGTATGTGCGCTTGCCAACGTCATGGAAAGCGAACCCAATGATGACCGGCGGCAGGCAACCGCCGTCACGGTGCCGGCGGCCGCCAACGGTGTCATTGCACGTGCGGGCGATTCGGACTGGTTCAAGTTCCATGCCAAAAAGGGACAGGTGCTCGACGTTCGCGTGTTTGCGCGGCAAGTGCTTCGGTCCCCGTTGGACTCGGTGTTGAGCATGACACGCTCGAAAGGAGCGGCGGTTGGATCAAACGACGACAGCGGCGGCCCGGACAGTTACTTGCGGTTCAAGGCGCCGGCGGATGATGACTACTACGTAACGCTCCGCGATCAGTTGTCGGGAGGTGGCGCCGACTACGTATATCGCATTGAAATGGCGCCGCCGATGCCGGCGCTGACCATCACGCTTCCAGAGCGGATCCAGTATGTGCCAATGACGGTCAGCGTACCGCGCGGGGGGCGTTTCGCGGTCATGGTCAACGCGTCCCGCGCCAATTTTGGTGGTGAATTGCGGATTGCGGCCGAAGGACTTCCGCGGGGAATTACCGCATCTCCCGTGACGATGGCCGGTAACATGAGCAGTGTGCCGATGATCTTCACGGCGGCCGCGGACGCCCCTCTGGATGGCGCCCTGGTTGACCTGGTCGGTCGTTCGACGGACCCGAAACAGCCCGTGGTCGGGCACCTGCGGCAACGCACGCTTCTGGTGCGCGGACAGAATAATCGCGACGTCTGGGGACATGACGCGGACCGCATGGCGCTCGCAGCGACCGAATCGGCACCGTTCTCGATCCAGGTGGTTCAGCCCAAGGTGCCCGTGGTTCGTCATGGCGCCATGCAGTTGAAAGTGGTCGCCACGCGGAAAGCCGGCTTTAAAACGCCCATTTCGATCTTCATGCTGTACAACCCGCCCGGTGTCGGGTCGTCGCGGTCGATCGTGATCGGTGCCGACAAGACCGAGGCAGCGATTCCGCTGACCGCCAACGCCAGCGCCCGGTTCGGCAGTTATCCAATCGTTGTTATCGGACGCGGCAACGTATCGGGTGGAAACCTGGAGCTCGCTTCGCAACCCGCGCAGCTGGAAGTCGCCGATACCTTCGTCAATCTGACGTTCGAGAAAACCGCCGTCGAGCTGGGCCAGCAGGCCGAAGTCGTGGTGCGCGTGGAAACGAAACACGAGTTCGCGGGGAACGCCACGTTGCAGCTGCTCGGCTTGCCGGCGAAAACCGAAGTGGATCCGAAGCCGATCCCGTTCACGAAGGAGACGAAGGAGGTCGTTTTCCCGATCCGCGTGGATGCGGCCGCGCGGCCTGGCAAGTACCAAACGCTCGTATGTCGAGCCATCGTAACTCAGGATGGCGAACAGATCCTGCAGACGCTGGGGTCGGGAGAGCTCCGCATTGATAAACCACTGCCGCCGAAAGTGGCGGCGAAACCCGCGCAACCGGTTGACAAAAAGACGCCCGTGAAGAAGCCGGTCAAGAGACGTCTCAGTCGCTTGGAACAGCTCCGTTTGCAACGTCAACAAAACAAAGGGGGATAAGAGTGAGTTGGATCAGAGTACCTTGGGCCAGCGGTTTCACGCTGGTGTTGTATGCCGCTATGGCTTCCTGTGCCTGGGGCGACTCGGCCGTCGAGCAATTGCATGTTTATCCCGTCGATATCCATCTGACGGCGACGGGGGACACGCAACGATTCATTGTCATCGCGACGCGCGCCGATGGTGTCACGCGGGACGTCACGGACTTGGCGGCCGTTCACATAAAGGACTCGGCGCTGGTCAAATGCCGGCAGCACGTGGTGCATCCCGTGCGGGACGGCAGCACGGAGTTGACCGCGACTTTCGCCGGCAAGACTGCGACGGCGCGCATCGAAGTCGCTGGCGCCACACGTCCAAGACCGATCAGTTTTGAATTGGATGTCATGCCGGTCTTCTTGCGCGCGGGGTGCAACACCGGAAGCTGCCACGGCGCGGCAAGTGGCAAAGAGGGGTTTCGGCTGTCACTGTTCGGGTTCGACGCCAAAGGCGATTACTTTCGTATCACGCGCGAAATTGGCTTCCGCCGGGTCAATCTCGCGGTGCCCGAGCGAAGTCTGCTGATCGAAAAAGCGACCGGCCAGGTTCCACACGGGGGGGGCAAGCGGTTCGCGATCGACAGTCCATACAATCAAACGCTGCTGCGCTGGCTGGAAGCCGGGGCGCCGGCCGACGACAAGGCGGTGCCCGCCGTCGTGGCGCTCGACATTTTCCCACCCGCCGCCGTGATCGAAGGTAAAGGCTCGACCTTGCAGTTCCTCGCCCGGGCACGGTACGCCGATGGAACCGATCGTGATGTCACTGATCTGGTCGTCTTCCGGACCAACAATGATAACTCCGCCACCGTTTCCGCGGACGGGCTGGTGACCGTCGCGGCGCGTGGCGAGGCGTTCATCACGGCGCGTTTTGACACGAAGACCGAGGGTAGCCAGGTGATCGTTTTGCCCAAGGATGTTCAATACACACCGCCCGCCGTGACGGGAAACTACATCGATACATTGGTCGGCGCGAAACTTCAACGTCTGCGCATCTTGCCCAGTGCCGTCTGCACGGATGAGGAGTTTCTGCGCCGCGTGTCACTCGATATCGTTGGTCTGCTGCCCACCGAGGACGAGTATCGTCAGTTCATGAGCGATGCGAATCCCGCGAAACGCGGCAAACTGGTCGACCGATTGTTGCAACGCAAGGAGTTTGCCGAGATCTGGGCGATGAAGTGGGCCGAGCTGCTCATGGTCAAATCGAGTAACCAAGTCAGTTACAAGTCGATGTTCCTTTACAGCAGTTGGCTGACCAACCAGATTGCCAACGGCGTGCCGTTGGACAAGATGGTCCGGGATCTACTCAGCGCATCGGGCGGCACGTTCAAGAACCCGGCCACGAACTTCTATCAGATCGAACGGGATACCAAGAAAACCGCGGAGAACGTCGCGCAGGTGTTCTTGGGGATTCGCACGCAGTGTTCCCAGTGCCACAATCATCCCTTCGACCGATGGACCATGGATGACTACTACAGCTTCGCCGCGTTCTTCAGCCAGATCGGACGCAAGCCGGGCGAAGATTACCGCGAAACGATCGTTTTCAATCGCGGTGGGGGAGAGATACGGAACCCCGTGACGAACAAGGTCATGCAACCCAAGCCGTTGGGCGACGCGGTTCCTGATACCAAGGGCAAGGACCGGCGTGAAGTCCTTGCCCAGTGGCTGACCTCGCCCAAGAACCCGTATTTTGCCACGAGCGTTGCGAATCGCATCTGGGCACATTTCTTCGCGGTCGGCATCGTCGACCCCGTCGACGACATCCGGGTCAGCAATCCGCCGAGCAATCCCGAACTGTTTCGAGTCCTGGGCGACAAACTGGTGGAATACAAATTCGATTTCAAGAAACTCGTGCGTGATATCTGTAATTCGCAAGCTTATCAACGCAGCGGCACGACCAACGCGACCAACGTGCAGGATACGCTTAATTTCGCGCACGCCACCCCGCGCCGTCTTCCCGCGGAAACGTTGCTCGATTGTATCAGCCAGGTGACGAACACCCAGGATAAGTTCCGTGGTTTGCCGCTCGGCGCGCGTGCCGTTCAAATTGCGGACGGTCGAACGTCTAATTATTTCCTCACGACCTTTGGACGCGCGGCACGCGACACGGTTGGTGTCGCCGAGGTCAGCACCGATCCGAGTCTCTCGCAAGCACTGAATTTGCTCAATGGTCCGACGGTCTACGACAAGATCCGCCGCGGGGGTACCGTGAAGAAGATGTTGGCTGATGGCGCGAAACCTGGGCAGATCATTCAGGCGATTTTCATCCGTGCGCTGACACGCCCGCCAACGCCCGATGAGGCGAAGCAAGTGCTGGCCATCGCGGGGCAGTCCGGCAACATGCAGGCTGGATTGGAGGATGTCTTTTGGGCCGTGTTGAATTCACGCGAGTTCATTTTTAATCACTAGGAGCGCGCGTTTTTAGCGGATGCGGACGCGGATAACGAGGGACCTCCATGTTTGTACGTATGCGATTTGTTTTGCTGGTGGTTCTAGGGTTTGTAGTCGGTCATCCGGGACCCGCCTCGTGTGCCGGGCCGGCGGATCCACCCGCCAAAAAGCCGGCCGCCAAGGTGACTTACGATGACCATGTGCGCCCCATCTTGCGGCAGAACTGCTTCACTTGCCATAACCAGAACCAGGCCAAGAGTGGGTTGGCAATGGATAGCTATGCCCGACTGATGGAAGGCGGCAGCAGTGGCGAGGTCGTCTTCGAAGAGGATCCGGACAGCTCACGCCTTTGGTCTCTGGTCAGTCACGATGAAGAACCGCACATGCCGCCTAACCAGGACAAACTGCCCGACAAATCGCTGGCGGTCATTCGCCAGTGGATTGAAGATGGCCTGCTCGAGAATAGCGGCTCGAAAGGCAAGGCCAAGAAACAGACGCTCAACCTGGCCGTCCAGGCTACCAGCGGCAGACCCCAAGGGCCGGTCGCGATACCCGAAGGCGTCTCGTGCGAACCCGTTATGACCACCCAGCGCGCCGGCGCCATTACGGCGCTCGCGTCGAGCCCGTGGGCACCTCTGGTCGCCGTGGCCGGGCAACAGCAAATCTGTCTGTATCATTCGGACAGCGGTAAGTTGCTTGGCATCCTCCCGTTCCCCAACGGAATTCCATATTGCCTCCACTTCAGCCACGATGGCGCCCTGTTGCTGGCCGCCGGCGGCCATGCCGGTGCCGAAGGTTGGGCAGCGCTTTACGATGTCAAAACCGGGAAACTGCTGACCCGCGTCGGCGATGAGCTCGATGCCGTGTTCGATGCCGATCTGAACCCCGAGCACACCCGCATTGCACTTGGTAGCTCGGCACGGATGATCCGGGTTTTCTCCACGGAAACGACCGAATCGCTCCAACAAATCAAGAAACATACCGATTGGATCTACGCCGTGCGGTTTAGTCCCGACGGCGTCTTGTTGGCAACCGGCGATCGAACTAACGGCCTGTTCGTGTGGGAAGCCGATACCGGACGCGAGTATCTCAACCTGCGCGGCCACGCGGGTGGAATCACCGCTGTCGCGTGGCGTTTCGATTCAAACGTCCTGGCCAGCGCATCACTGGATGGAACCGTCCGTCTCTGGGAAATGAATAACGGCAAACAAATAAAACGCATCAATGCCCATGCCGGCGGCGTTCTCGCCGTTGCGTTCAGCCACGACGGGCGCCTGGTAACGGCGGGGCAGGATCGACGCGTCAAGCTCTGGGACGCCAACGGGAAAGCGCTCAAAACGTTTCCCGCGTTCCCGGAGCCCGCGCTGCAAGCGGTATTCACGTACGACGGAAAACGGGTTGTCGCCGGCGATTGGTCGGGGCAGGTCCGTGTTTGGAACGTGGCCGATGGAAAAGAGGTCTTGCGTCTGCCGCCGAATCCGCCACGCCCGAGTGCCGCAGATCACAAATAGAGACCGTTCAGAAAAAACACGGGTCTGGGCAATGTGCCAAGACCCGTGTTCTTGTTTCGCGATGCAGGTGGCTCTCGTTCAATCACGAGGTCGAACGGCGCCGGTTAGACCACTGTAGTCGCGCCGGTCGTTCTCGTGCCACAGTGGCAATCCCAGCTCGACGCGCCGACGCAACTCGGCGATTTTGGCCGAGGAACCCGCGGGAGCGTCAGTCGGCGTAAATTCCGCGGACTCCGGCGAAGGCGCGAAGTCCTCATCGTGGCCGTACTTTAGAATCGCCTCGAATACGTTGTGCACCTTCTTCATGGATCTAACAACCCTCCAAGTTACGCACCGAACGAAAACGACCAACCTCTCCACACTTACTCGGGCGAAGTGCGGGCAGCCGTCATGCCGTGCTCACAAGAAACTCAAATCCCCGTGCGGACCCAACCACCATCCGCGCTTGGCTACCCATGGACAATACACGTCCCCCCCCAAGAGCATCGTGTCAAAAAAGGGCAGGTAGACAGGCCGATCGCGGTACGATCATTCTGATCTCGATCGTCTCTTTCAAGCCATATGGCCATGTGCCGAACATACGGTCGACAGGTGTCTATCTTTTCGCGTGAATGTGATGCCTTTCGGCAACTCCCCGACATCAACAACAAGAGACGCACCAAAGTGAGAATCATGTGATTATTCACTAATGGGCTCGCATGTCAAGCATTTTCGCGAAAATTTTACCCCTTACGCCCAAATCGAGCTCGCTGCCTTGCTCCTCGCCCAACTTGGTGAAACAAAAACGGTCGCGGAATTGCTAGCAGTTATGTAAACAATGCCTTTCGACAAGCCAGGGGTGTCCCGCGGACCATCTGCGGCTCCCCGTATGAGCCCCCTGGACGATTTCCGTTGCCTCTGGACTAAAGGACCAATAGATGCCCTACGTTGGCGTGTTGGGCCATCGGCGTCGGCAGGTTTGGGGATGTGCGACAGAGATTCCATGTGGTCCGGCGGTCACACCGCATGCGTGAACGCGCCGCGACGGCCGCGCATCAAACCAGCCAGAGCAGAAGTTTCTCGTGACCGCACAAGGCCGCTAGACACTTAGCAAATTGGCACTCACGGCCCCTCATTGGTGTGGTATTCGTGTCGTTGGCGGTCGCGCGCCGTGTCACTCGGGTACCGGGCGTGTTCTGTTTCGTCTGGGCGGCAAACCGTCACTGTTTTTTTCGTCGTCGCGCATTGGGCAGGAGCAGGCCGATAGAGAGAGCCATCAAGCCGGCCCAAATGACTAGGCCAATCCACTCTTCGCGACCGTCCACGACCCCACCAGGCACGACGGCGCCCGTTTTGACGAGTGGCGCGGCCAGCGCACAAGCCGGCAAAAACAGCAGCCCGGCCAGCAAGCCCGCCACCGCACCGAGTATGGCTTGCGACACTATCGCGCGGCGTCCGCCGGCGGCCAAACCTGATCCGATCCCTATGCCGATGCCCAGCACAGCGAGCGTCACCATCTGGACAATCACGGTGCTTCCCATCGGCGAGATGGTCTTGATCAGTTTTAGTTGCCCACTGAGATAGTGGCCCAATGCACCGCTGGCGACTCCCAACGCAGCCCCCGCGATAATCGCCAGGAGGATATTCAGAATGCGGCGTGCTCGCAATCCTTGCGCGATGGATTCACCCGTCGCCAGCAGACCACCGACGAGCGCGCCAAACAGTCCGAGGGCGAAGATCGCATTCATCATGTAATCCCAGCTGCGCACCTGTTCCCGCTCGATCGCGACTTCTGGCGGTGGAAAGGGGGCGGCCAGGCGTAGCGGCAACCTGAATATCGGGAACACGGCGATACATACCAGCACGAGCAGGCAGCCGCCAAGGATGGCCAGTCCGACGGCTGCAGCACGTCCCATCTTCAGATCGGAATTTTCCACGCGGGTCTCAGGCAATGCCGGTTGGTCGGCATCGGGAGCGTTGGTTTGGTCGGCGGAATTCATGAGTGCACCTCGGCAACGATTGTTAAGAAAAAGACCTTCGAACCGGGCAAACGCAGGGTAAAGCACGCCATCTTCATTCCCCGAGGGCCTCAACGTGCGCGGCTGCGGGAATGGCGACGGCACGACTCTTGCCACGTCTTCGACTTAGCCCCGTCGACTCTTTGCCTCTTCCATCGTTCCCGTCGAGCCGCGTTTGGCTCGATCGAAGTGCTGCCCATCCTACCGTTTGTCGCGCGTGATCGCAAGCATCGGGCGCAAACCGTTGATGGGCGAACGCGGTTTACACGGTGATACGTGCTCTTTCCCTTCTATTCGGGGGCCGGAATTGTCTCGATCAACGTCCGATCGCCGGGCCATCGGGACCAGTCCGCGTGCGTGTCATGGGCGATCGCACGCGGAAACCCGCGTTGGATCTCCGCTCGCAATACCGGAATCTGGCTGGCATCTTGCCACGGGAGAGACGCACGATGGGCACGCAGGGCTTCCCAAAGGGCCAGGCACTGGCCGATCCATGCCAGGCGAAGCTGGTCGCGCGACCGTCCATCGTTCGGCCCCAACTGACGCAGGAACCGGTCATCGACGAAAGTCAGCCAACGGTTCTCGCTCAGGTACTTGGCGCTGGGCTGGCCGGTAACCCGTTCACGCCCCGCGTCCAGTTCGAGCGCGACATTCGCGAGCGTATTAACTGGCACGCGTGGCAACCGTGTCGGGTCGATGTTTCCCAGGGCGAGCAGCGCCAGTCCTTCGACGTGCCGTACCAACGGGTCGCGCAATTGGTGGGTCTTGCGCACCGCGTCGCACCGTGCGCGCACCGTCGTCCAATCGAGCGAACCGTCACGGAATCCGACCAGGCCGAGGATCGGGTATTCGCAACTGAACGCATCTCGGAAGACGTCAACGCGCGGGAAAACGCGGCAAAACGTGACCAGAATCATATCGAACTGACGGGGTGTCAATTGGTACATTGGCAGCCATTGGCAAAAGAGCCCACCGCTGCGCAGCGCGTCATGCACATTCTGGAAGTGCTCCAGGCTGTACATCCGGCCGGTGCCCGGAGACCAGGGCAAAAACAGGTCACCGATGACCACGTCGGATTGGTCGCGCGCGGCGGCCAGGTAGGTGCGTCCGTCTTCGACGACCACCGTCG
>CAZSOG010000116.1:0-9274 GCA_964607555.1 uncultured Pirellulaceae bacterium
ATTCGCCCGGACGGCACGTATCGAGACGTCGTTGTGGCGGGCCATTTTCGCGAGGAACACCTTTGTTCGTTGGTGGACGATGAGCTGTGCCGGCTCGGTGACGAGGAATCGCTGGTTGTCCATCTTTTCCACGTGGATACGCGGCTGAGCCGATCGTTGCGTGATCGATGGGATGAAGGGTTATCCGACAATCGCCGGGTTTTCGTGCGTGAAGTCCTTGGGCCTTCGGAAGATCCGGGACAAATCGCGGTTCAGCTGCGCCATGTCAGCCATCGTTTGGCGCTGGGCGAACGCGTCAATTTGGCAATCCGATCACCGGAAGTCGCTGAAGTGGCACGGGGTCAGCTGCGAAAGTTGTTGTTGGTCAGCCAGCGCAGCGATAATTCACGCCTGCACGTGTGGGTCCATGGCGACGAGGATCAACAGGACCGCATTCTGCAGCATCTCGAGTCCATTGGCGTGGTGCGTGAAAGAGACTACCAACAGTTTCTGGAGAAGCACCCGGAACAACGATGGCGCGCGCCCTGGTTGGATGTCGAGCCGGTCCATATGCCAAGCGTCAAGCCCACACGGCGCCGCCGACACGTTCGGCACAGCCCGGATGACTCCGTGAAGAAGTGGATTCGACGGGTTGAGCAACAGCGCGAAGATCGGCATCAGGCCCCTATCGATTAGGCGCTGCGCGACAATTGCCGCCGCTGCCCGGCACACCTCAACGGCCATTGACATGACCCGCGACCGTCGGCTATACCTCGTATATCTCCATCAACAAGGGGTGTGGCATGGTCACGAAGATTCAGAAATGGGGTAACAGCCAGGGTTTGCGAATCAACAGGCAACTGTTGGAAAGAGCGCGCTTGGCGGTTGGCGACGAGGTGGACGTGGAAGTGCGCGACGGCGTGATTGTTGTCGTGCCGGTTCAACAGGTACGAGGTAAGTACAGCCTTGTTGACCTGGTGCAACGGATTCCCAAGGACTACGAGCCAACCGGCGAGCAGTGGGGTGGCCCCGTCGGGAAGGAGGTCTGGTAGGTGGCAGCCTACATTCCGAAAAAAGGCGACTTCGTGGCTTTGACATTCGATCCGCAAGCTGGGCATGAACAGAGGGGCCGCCGTCCGGCGCTCATCGTGAGAAACGACGTTTTTAACCAGCACACCGGGATGGCCATTGCGTGCCCCATCACCAGTACGGATTGCCGTTATCCATTCCACGTGGCGGTTGGCGAGGGCTTGCCTGTGACGGGGTTCATCATGGTGGATCAGGTCAAGGCGACGGACTTTCGTGCCCGTCGTGCCAAACGCATCGGGAAAGCGCCAGACGCACTGCTAAACGAAGTGTTGGCCGTGCTCGACGCGTACATCTATTGAAGGACGAAATCGGGCAGGCCCGGCCATTGCTGGCCGCAGAATCGCAGACACGCAACAATTGACCACTTAATCCGCATGTTGCACCTGGCAGATTGCCTGATTCTAGGATGTCTGCGAATTGTGCGGGGCGAAAACGTCCTGCCAGATCACATGAGCAACCTTGTGGTTGCGACGATTCGCCCGCATGAAACAGAGTTGGAATCGGGTGCTTTGGTCGTTGTGAACGAACGAAAGAACCGCGTCCGCGTGTTACCGATCTAGCCCGGATTATTCACGAGCGGTCTGCTGCGGCGCCAAAAGTCGGCCACCTGCTCCGCCAAAGGCCCCGCGCGACGAGCTTCATGAATCATCCAGGCTACACCACGACCGGCTTGATTTCGTACAGCTGGCAAAACTCCCGAAGCTGTTTCTCGTAGTCGCCGTAGAAGAAGAGCTGGTGAAATCCCGGGTAGGATAACACGTCGCGGACGCCATCCAGTTTGATCATAACCGAAACGACACAACCGCCGGACGGCGGTGCCGACATGTTCTCGATGACCTTGCCCGACGAGATCAGCATTTGGGCCGGCGCGGTCTTGGTCCCGGGCAAGACGTCGGCGGTTGTGACTCGTTGATCGATCTTCCAGACGGGGCGCCGCGTGGCGTCGCGCTGGCCGTGATGGGGAACGATATCATACAGCTCGCCCGGTGCTTGGAACCCGTTCAGGCGCGTCGCGCAGGTGCAATGCGCACCGATGATGGCATCCTGCACGGTCTCGGGGACGGGATCCTGTTGAAAACCCGGTCGATCGAACAGGTACTGAACAATGGTGTGAGTGGCGACGGCGCCCAGGTCCGCCTCACAGGCGGCCGGTATGCCATCGTCGTTCATACGTGACCACGCGATGCACGGCAGGCTGACTTGCGTGCGGCCGAGTGCGCCGAGGCAGTCCATCGTGATCGCATCACATTTCTCTTGCCGTAGCAGTCGATCGGCGACAACATAGCTCTTGATGCCGTTGATCACATCCTGCTCGCTGGGGCCAATCATCTTGCGGGCATGCTTGATCAAGTCGGACGCCATGCCGCGGATACGGTCATCAACCGGGGTTTGCCGGTACAAGTCCAGGAAGTCCGCGGCAGGAATGTACTGGAGTTGAATGCCAACGCCCGATATTTCAGACTCGCGTCGACGCTTGCCGGCAATCACAAGACATCGCGTGGCATGCATCTTCGTGCCCGCGTGAAGCATTTTCATGCCGTATTGGACTTGGCCGAAATCGTTCGTGCAACAGATGAAGCACCCGGCCTTGTGGGCAACCGGCATGGTGTTGGTTGTGAACGCCGCGCCCAACGGGGCAAAAACGACGGTCGGAATTTTAGTGTCGATCGCCTTGTACGCCGTGGGCCAGGCATGTTCCTGACGATCCAGCAGGACAACAAGGAGTCCGTCTGGTTTGCCTTCCCGCGCCGCTGCGATCCATCGGTCGGCTTGCGCTGCCGAGTAAATCGGTTCCGCACAAAGGTCCAGCTCAATACCGTACTCCTTGGCCGCCGCGTGAATCTGTTGAGTGTATTTCTTCAACGCGGCCTGGCCGTCATAGATCTGCCCCGGCCAGCGCATGCCATATTCGCCCTTGCGACGCACAAAGCAAGCACGGACCTTGGGCACGCATGACGCCGCGGGACCACACTGCCGCATTGCACTTTCGGACCCCATCGAGGTGCCCGTCAACCAATCGCCGAGCAACGAGGCGGTCGCCATGGCCGCCGTCGTCGCCGAGACAAATTCGCGACGGTTCATCGCTTTGCATGACGAACAGTGGGCCGGACAACGATGACGGGTCATGATTGATCTCCTTCCGCGGACGGCGGGGTGGTGCGAGGAAGCCGTTCACGGCCTCTGGCCACAAACGGCGATTTAGTTCATTCTTAATCTTAAGAGGCTGCCACAAAACCTGGTTTCCAACATGTACGATGGACGTCCACGTCCGTCGAAGAAGCGGATAAACACCCTGCCGAAGCCGTTTTTGTCACAGGTGGCAAGACGCCATTCGAGATACCCTCATTTGCGCTGTATGTTTTAGCCGAGTGCGATCGCTTGTGCGACCGGCAGACAGCGTCGTTGAATCAGGGCGATCTCGAACGGCCGCCTATTTCTTACGCGGTGCCAACGTGATCGCGCGCAGATTGATCGGGCTCCAATTCTTTACCACCGGCTTGACCTGCAACTTGAATACGCCTGGCTGATCGAAGGAGAAATCACCAATCGACACGGATTCGAACCGTCCGTAGTCGCCCGTCTTGGGGACCGCCACCGACGCCCGTTGTTTGCCGACGGCGACCGTAACGCTCGGTTTTGCCGTTGGACTGGCAATCAGTGCTTCGGCTGAGTAGGTGCCGGGCTTGTCGATCTTGAAAGTCCATTCCAGCCAACTTTGCGGATTGAGCCAGAAACCAATATTCGGTTTACCGTACTTGCTTTCCACTTGCGCGCCCGTTCCGGACGCCGGATTATGAATGTCCGCCAACTGCGCGGGCAGGGTCAGTTGCCCGTCCGCACCGGGCTTGGGGAGTACCTTCGCGATGTTCAATGGGCCCTCAACACCGAGTACCACGACGGTATCAATGGCATCCAACGGTGCGGCCGGCAGTCGCACGAGCACGCCGTCGGGCGTGGATTCGGTCGCAACCTTCTGCTTGTTTGCCAGAAGATGGGCACCGCGAACGTGATTCTTGAGTCCGGGAACCAGCAGCTTGCAATCGCTTGGCCATGTGAAAACGTGCAAATACAACGTCGCGCCGTTGTCTCGCAGCTTCTTCGTGCAACGTCCCCAGGCCAGCTTGGTCGAAATGGGGTTCGCCGTGGTCGCATAAATGGAAGCGCTGTTCACGTGCATCCATTTTCCGATCTGTTGCAGCCGCTCGACACTAGGCGCGGGAATGAGACCTTCCGATGTCGGCCCGACATTTAACAGGTAGTTCCCGCCTTTGCTCGCGATGTCGACCAGATTCCGAATGAGTGTCTCGGTGGACTTCCAGTTGTTATCATAGCTCTTGTAGCCCCACGTGCCGTTCATCGTCATGCAGGTTTCCCAATCGGAGCTCAATCCGGTGGCGGGAATATGTTGTTCGGGCGTACTGAGATCACCCTGATAGCCGCCGCCGAGCCGGTTATTCGAGATAATCCCTGGCTGCAGGGCCAACAGTGGCACTAACATGTCAGCACGCTCCTTGGTCATGCCGACCGGTGTGTCCCACCACAGAATGGCAATTGGCCCGTAGTTGCTGAGAATCTCCTTTACCTGGGGCACGGCAATTCGGCGAATATACTCGGTCATGTCGCCGTCCTGTGCGGGATCCCAATGCCCACCTGCCGCGGCGCCCCCAGGATGGTTCCAATCCTGGGCCTGCGAATAATAGAAGCCCAGCTTGATCCCCTGACGCTGACAGGCTTCCGACAGCGGTTTCAGAACGTCCTTGCCATAAGGCGTCGCGTCGACAATGTCCCAGTCCGTGACCTTGGAATCAAAGTTCGCGAACCCGTCGTGGTGCTTCGACGTGATCACGATGTATTTCATTCCGGCCTCTTTCGCCAGACGCACCCACTGATCCGCGTCGTACTTAACCGGATTGTATTGTTTGGCAAACTTCTTGTACTCGACGACCGGAATCTTCGCGCGGTTCATGATCCACTCGCCAATGCCACTGATCCGTTTTCCCTTGTACGTACCGGCCGGAACGGAGTAGACGCCCCAGTGGATGAACATGCCGAACCGTGCCTCACGCCACCACTTCATCCGCGCGTCATGCTGTTGCTTTGTTTCATGCGCGTACGGGTTGGGTGAAGGCGGCTCGGCCGCGGAAACCGGCGCCAACGTGCCAACTACCAGACAACCCAAGACCAACGAGACAACAAGTGGGCAAATGAAGCGATGCATGGTGAGCCTCCCAAAGGTATGTATTCTACAGGCGGTTAGGTTCGTCCGACTGGATAGTAAATTGACGCGGTCCGTTCTCCCGCTGGTCAAACTAGCACAGGACATTTCAAAGTGGCGGCGGCATAGTACAATGGTGTGATACGTGCCGCGCCAACATGGTTCAGTGTACAATGGAGCAAGGTTGATTCAAGATGTTGGGGGTGAGGAAAATAAGAAATAAAAAATAAGAAATAAAAAATAAGATGATGGTTTCGTCGTGTGCGCTGGGCGTTGAGTCCGATGAGCCGGGTTTGATCGGGAACCAGGCGGGCAAGAAGATTAAGGGGGCAACCACGCGGGAGGCTCTCGTCTATCGAACGCATGTCGCTCAACGGTTATCCAGTCGGAATTGGCTGAACTTCGCGGCGGTGTGGAGTCGGCCCGACTGTCTGGATCGGCATGGTGCGAAAACGAGGCATCGAGGAGGTATATGCAAATCGCTCATCAGCAATTAAACGCGTTATCGTGGGCCGTTCGCGTCAGTGCGGCGTTTTTCTTCGCGGTTCACGCCGTATGTCTGGAGGGTGCCGAGTTACCGCGGGCGCGTATATTGTCGCTCAACGGTGACTGGCAATTCCGGCGTGCCGAAACACGTGGTGCATGGAAAACCGTGCCGGTGCCAAGCAACTTTGAAATGCACGAAGGGGTCGAGTTTGACGGTGTGGGAGTCTACCGCAGATCGGTTCGCACGCCGGCACTTGGGCCGGCAATGCGTTTGGTGCTCGAATTCAAGGCCGTCGCGACCGCCGCGGACGTTACCGTGAACGGACAACATGTGGGCACTCATTTGGGTGGATGGACTTCGTTTCATTGTGACATCACCGACGCCGCGCGCGCTGTCGACGTGGGCAAGCCACTGCGGATCGAAGTGCGCGTGGATGAAAAAGTGGGGCACAATTCCCAGGGCTTTCTCCCCGTTTTCGCGCCGCATTTTGGGGGTATTTGGCAAGGCGTCCAGCTCCAGGTCGTGCCGAAGTCCTGGATTGATGCGAATCGACTCTTGGCCGTCGGCGATCCGGAGCAAGGTGCCATTAAGTTGGATGTACCGATCGAGGGAGTGCGGTTGCAGCCGAACGACCAAGTAACCGTGCGGTATCGCCAGTTCGGAAAAAGTCGCTGGTCGGATCCCTATGCGGCGCGTCTTCACGACGGCCCAACGGTGGGCGCGGCGCTGAACGGCAGGTTCAGCGCCGTGTTTGACACGCAGCATTCGATGATCAAGATGTCGGTCCCGGTGGACCGTTGGCGGTGGTGGTCGCCCGAAGATCCAGTTCTGTACGAATTGGAAGTGGTTTGGATCCCTCAAGACGGGGCGAGTGGGCAGACCGCGCGCCAACGCGTGGTGACTCGTGCCGCGTTTCGCTCGATACGCGCCGAACAGAACCGCTTGCTGTTGAACGGTCATCCGATCGCGGTGCGGGGGCTTCTGAACTGGGGCTATGCGCCACCCAGCAACGCGCCGAGCATTGACAGGACACATTTTGCCCGCGCGCTTAAAATGGCGCGGTCACGCGGATTCAATTTAATGAAATTCTGCCTTTGGGTCCCGCCCCGACAGTATCTCGAGATGGCTGACGAAATGGGCATGTTGGCCTGGATGGAGTACCCGACGTGGCACTCGCAATGGACGCGCGACCAACTGCCGAAGCTCGAGGCGGAGTTCACCGAATTTTTTCAACATGATCGGAATCACCCGTCCGTGATCTTGCGGAGTTTAACCTGCGAAACCGGTCGTAGTGCCGATATCGGCGTGATCCAGACTCTGTACGACCGTTGCCATGCGATGATTCCCGGGGCGGTCGTCGAGGACGACAGTAGCTGGATCGAGTGGAATCGGGTCCACGATTTCTACGATGACCACCCCTACGGAAATAACGACACCTGGGTTGCGACGCTCGACCGCCTGAAGCGATACATTGCCCAACGCACGCCCAAACCGTTGATATTGGGCGAGGCGATCGCGGCGGACACGTGGACCGACCCCGCGGAACTGCTCCAAAAAGTCGGTGAAGAACGCCCATTTTGGCTGCCACGATTTCTCGACGGGAACCAGGCATGGCTGAATACAATGCGGCAAGTTGACCGCCCGGAAAGCCTGGGATTCTTAGGCTGCCCGCTGCACGCACCGTGCGCGCATGTTTCGAAGCGAACAACGGGAGCGCGACCGAAGGAGGGCGTACTCCCTTGTGGGGTGCGGGCCTCCCGCCTTAAGACGCTGGCTGAGGACTCGCGACATTACGCGTTGCTGATGCGCAAATATCAGATCGAAGCCTACCGCCGCGAAGTGCCCGCGGGCGGGTACGTCGTTTCGGTGATCCGTGATATTCCACTTTGCAGCATGGGGTTGATCGATTACCTGGACCGCCCCAAATGGCCGACCGCCGCGTGGCGCTGGCATGGCGATACGATGCTCCTGTTGCAAACCGATCGTGACCGACGAAGTTTTCGGGACGGCACTCGACTGAGTGGCCGGATCGGAGTGAGTCATTTCGGACGTGCGCCGTGGGATGCCCTTAACCTGGTCGTGACACTGGTCGCGGCGGACGGTAAACAACTGAGTGGCCGACACGAAACGGTCGCGCGGATCAGTGCCGGCGAACTGACATGGTTGTCGCGATTGGATATCGAGCTGCCCGCGGTGCGGAACCCAACGCGCGTCACGGTGCGCGCCGAATTGCGCGGTGCCGGGCATCAGTGTGTTAACGAGTGGCCGATTTGGATCGTTCCGAAAATGTGCTTACCGGATCGCGTGACGATCCAGTGTCATGCATCGTGCACACCCGCGATCGCGGCACTCCTGGAGGAGGCCAAATCGAACGATACGTCTCTTCCGCCCGACCTGGTCGTCGCCCGACGGTTCGACCGGGAACTGTTCGATTGGTTGTGTGCTGGCGGACGCGTGCTGATGCTGCCAGATGGCGAGAAGGGGAGTTTTCCGTTGCATGACGAGTGGTTCTTGCGTGGTGGTCCCTATGTTTCCGATTCGCTCGCGCACGCGGAAGTTCCACACACGCTACTCGTCGAACTGCAGCACTTTGATCTGGCCGGGCCGGTGATCCCCGACATCAAGTATCTCGACCAAATCGACCCGTGGTTCGTCCTGTGGCACAACCATGATTTGGACCGCGTGAAAACACAAGGACTTGTTTTCGCCACGCAGGTCGGCAAAGGTCGTCTGGTGGTCAGTTCACTCAACCACGGGGGGGACGGGAACGCCGCCGGGCAGTGGTTATTCGGCACATTGCTGCGGCGACTTGCCGGAGTTAGCGGGCCGGCCCATGCGCTGCGGCCGGCAACAATTGCCGGCATGCGAGCGAAGTTGAACGAGCATAAGATCGATTTGACCGCGAAACTGTGGCAGTTTCAACCGGATCCCAAGAACCAGGGGCTTGCCCATGGTTGGCAATTGCCGGCCATGGACGATCACGATTGGAAGCCAATTCGTGTCGGCGTTGCATGGGAAGGTGCCGGGTACCCGAATCTGGATGGATGGGCGTGGTACCGGACCACCGTCGCGATCCCCGAATCCTGGCGCGGCAGCCCGATTTACTTTTCCATCGAAGGCGCGGATGACTATTACGAGCTGTTTGTGAACGGCAAGAAAGCGGGATCGGGTGGCGATATCGCGACGCGGCGGACCGCGTTCGAAATGCGCGCGAGTCACGATATCCGCGAACTGGTCAAGCCCGGCGAGACGGCGAACCTGGCGGTGCGAGTCTACGATTGGTACGGGGCGGGTGGGCTGTTTCGGCCGATCTACTTAAGCACCGCGCCTATCGGGGGCGGTGCGGAAATGCTCAAATAATAGGTTCGACGATGGGTCAATACTCGACCGAGCAATTTGCTAGAATGAACCGTCGCGGCGTGCGGCGGTTTCATTCGATCATCGCAAGATATTCTTAGGGCGGTTAGGGTCGTCCGACTGGATAGCGAATTGACGCGGTCCGT
>CAZSOG010000117.1:0-9269 GCA_964607555.1 uncultured Pirellulaceae bacterium
CTCCATGAAGCCTGGACTCACCGCGTTCACCCGGATATTCAGGGGGCCCCACTCCCGAGCAGCGGTCCGGGTCAGACCGATGAGCCCGGCCTTGGCCGCGGCATAATTTGCCTGTCCCCTGCTCCCGCGGATGCCGGCTATGGAGACAATTGTTGGCTCGGTCGCACAGCATCCATGCCCGCCTGCTGCTGCCGCTTTCTTGGGCCGGTATGTGAAGTAGAAGGCCGCTCCGAGAAAACCAAACGTGACCACCATGAACAGCGGGCGGTAGGCTTCGAGTGTTGCCGCGATGCCTGCACCGGAGACGCCAACGGCTAACAGCACCAACGGCAACCAGCAACACGCCGACGCCATGATTGCGGAAATGATGGTTCCGATCTTGGCAATCCTTTCGCCTTTGTTGCCTGATGGCTTGGCGGGAGTCGGCGGGGCTACCACGTCAGTATCGTTCATTTCCAACTCCTCCTGAGCGATCTTGATTCCCTTTCCGACGCTTCCCAGACAGCAGGAGCCGGAAGGATTCTGAGTCTCGCAACGGCAACCGGGATCTTTCATCTTCGCCCGAATGTCTTCCAACGCGCGGCTGCCACCTTGTGTGCGCATTTCCTCTTTGATGCTCGCCACCGAGTGACCAAAGCAGTAACACAAGGGTCGCTCGCCCGTGGTTTCCTTCACCCCCACCGTCACTTTAAGTTGTGACTTTGTGAACGTGCGGTCGTCCGTCTCGGAGAAGTAGACCACGTCGCATTCCCGCGCATCGCAGAAACGCCACCCAGTGTCATCGGAAGCCGTCGAGCACCCGGTTTCGCCGTCTCGGCTCGTGCTGCAGCTCGAATGGCCACCGCCGCCAAACTCACCAGCGAACTCGTCCTTTAGCAAGGCACCCAACGTAACCGTGCTGATGCGTTTGGCCTTTTTGCCACACGACGGGCACTGTGTCCGTTTGTCTGTGATTGTCTCCGTGGTCATCAGAACCCTCCATCTTATGTGAGTGATTGAATGGGAATTGCGTTGCTTCTCTATTATCGGGTATGCACCTGAGTGCAAGGTCAAGTGCGATTCTTGGAATTTCTAACGTGTTTCGTGCTAACCATTTATGGCATGTTGATGTCGATGCGAATTGTCATTTCACTACATTCTTTCGCTAATTCTTCTTCGGAAATGTGGGCACAAACCAGCTGGCACGAGACGATTCAGGGCCGGGGCGCCACGTATTCAATTAGGGAGCCGTCATTTCGTCCGGACTTGTCATGCAATTCCTCGCGTTGTATTGACACTTTCTTGGGAGCAGTAATCCCCAATCGGACCCGGTTTCCTCTTACTTCGAGAACGCTGATCACGATGTCGTTTCCGATGACGATTCGCTCGCCGATTCTTCGCGACAAAACAAGCATCTTTAGTTCCCTCCTCGACGACTTTCCTGCTAGGCAAGGAACGTGAAGATAAGCAGCGATGCGGCGCTAATGAGGTGGACAATCAACGGCCACCGACGACCGTGCTGACGCATGGAGAGGAAGAGACCGACGCCGCCGAGCACCAGAAAAACTACTCGGAGTGGAGCCAAGACGGCATCGTTTATCAGGAACGATGCTCCGATGGCGGACAGCAACGCCAACAACGGCGCGAAGCCGAGACAACAAGCGATCGTGATGAGGGTCCCGACCGACCCAAGTTTTTCCAAATGCAGGTTACGCATGCGTACATCCTTCAGGAAAGTCGATGATGATCAGCGATCAAGCCGGCGGGCCCCATGCGCGCGGTTTCGGCCTTACGTACGTAACCGACAATCCAAGCCATCGTCAACGCAGACTCCAAACCATGCCCCGCCACATCGCCAATGAGAAAGCCCTGATTTCCATGGTCGAAAGAAACGAAGTCGTAGAAATCTCCGCCAACTGCGTCCAGCATCAAATTACGCACCGCCATGTCAGCGCATTGGCATTGTGGGCAGCGAGTCGGCAACAGACTTTGTTGAACCAAACCCGTCCGACCGGGGCCATCGTGTTTGGCGACTTGAATGATCCCGAGAGCAGCGTCAGCAAGGCCATGAAGAATCCTCGCCGATATCGGGTGTTGGAAGAACTGAACGTGCGACCTTCGGTGGCCTATTTGCGGAGGGTGCGAAACCGAGATAAGGAGAGCAAGCGTGGCTGAGGCATCATCCGAACTCCGACAGCCGCTCGTCTTGGGAGACAAGTCCCTTGGACAAGTCACCACCGACGTGTGCCGGCCATTGGAGGGCAAACCGACTTTGCTTTGGTGGGCCGCTTTGCTGGCTTCGTCCAGCATGCTCGCCGTTGGCGCCGTGGCCGTCACGTATGAGCGGTTTGCATCTAGTCCGTGTGCAGGGACAGACCAGGGTCGCCTCGGTTGACGCAGGAAGCCCTGCTCATGCGGCCGGGAAGGGTTAAGTCCGTTTCGCCATCAAGCTCAAGTGGCCAAGCTGCTAAATCTGTTACAGCAAGCGGCCCAGACGGTCGGCCCTCGGAGAATCCAGTTGGTGGTTGGTCGGGATGGCATCATGCTTCCGATCCGCGGCCTGGCAAAGTACAAAGAAGGGGCCACCGCCACGGTGAGCGTCTATAGCCGTTGGGGCAAGCGATTGGGTACGGTTTACCTAAGGGCAAATGCCCGAAGAGCTACAAGTCACGCGCCGTGACGAGTTAACGCGATTGTTGACAGACGTGCTTGAGCAGTGGGACGGTGCGCCGCTACGGTTGTCTTATATCACCGACGCGGGTGTTCACCCCACCGAGTATTTCCAAAGCGTGTTATGCCAAATGCTGGACCCGCAGCGACCGGGAAAGTATTTGCAGTGGGAGTGGGTCGTGGACTACTACCACGCCTGCAAGTACATCAGCGATCTAGCTCAGGCGATTTTTGGGCCTGGTCGCGAAGCTTACGCCTGGGCAGCAAAGATGCGCCGCACGCTCAAGGAGAAACGCGGCGGTGTATTCCGCGTATTGCGACGCGCTGGGCAGTTGCGTGCGATTCGTGATTTAGTGGGAGAGGAATCGGACTATGATTCTGCTTACAATTATCTGCGTGGGCATTCACAATGGATGGATTATGCAGAACGTCGTCGGCTTCGCGTTCCGATAGGTAGCGGTGTAACGGAGGCGGCTTGCAAGATCGTGTTCAGCCAGCGATTCAAATGCGCGGGCATGAAGTGGGGCATAAAAACCGGTGCGTCGGTTCTCGCAGTACGGGTCATCGCATTGAGCGGCATTTGGTCCGAAGTACGCGAAGCCATGTTCGAATCTCACGCTAACTCGGTTCCCGCCAGGACACTCAGATAAAGCGCCCCCCACAGAGCTCCTCTTCCTCCAAGTAGTTTCCGTCCGCAATTGACAGGCCCTTGAATTTACGTGGTCCGTGAAAGCGTTCTCCCAATTCGTGGAGTCGTTTGGGCCACGATTGTGGTACCGACTGAAACCTCCACTGACAGGGTAGCGGCACATCTTTCCGCAACTCCCAGGCAATTTCATAGTGAAACAGGTAAAAACGCCCCGAAAACCCTGGGATGGAATAGATTGCACCCGCTAGGTGCGTTGCTGGGATCAGCCTTTGGGTAATCACTGGTTGCACTACCGACCGTCGGTAGGTTATCTCTTTTGATCTCAACCGGTTAGAAAAACTCTGTTTTTGCCCCAGTCCGGGCGTGTAAACGTGGCGCTCTAGCCAACTGAGCTAATCGCCCGGGGTTCGAGTGAATTCCGCTCAACCAACGTGGCATACGACATCGGCCCCATCTGTCATCACTCGATCATCGCCGAAATCATACCGTACCGGCCCGTTACGGGCAAGACTCGCGCCGGACGCTTCGCGCGCGTTCCCAAGCGTGCCCGGCAACGAACAAACGGCGGACCGACTTGCCGTGGCCGGCAAACCGGGCTACCATCAAGCCGATTGGATCGGCAAGCGAAAGAGGCGGGCCTGACTATGCCGATATCGCCATCGCCCCATGAACTCATTTTTGAGTAGGCGCCGCACGCTCGGTCGCGGATTGTTGCGGTTCGGCGCCATGCGGCGCGCCGTCATTTACCCATTATGTCAATGAGGAGTTGCTTGATGTCGCTCGAAATCGTTGTGCTGATCGACGACCGGACGGGCAGCACCGTGCGTGTGGTGCCCGGTTTTGGCATGAACTGCTTCGACTTCACCGCGATTTCTGACGATCAGCCTGTCCGCGTCGTGTGGTCCGAACCCGACTTCGCGTCGGGGCGGTGCCGTGCTTCGGGGAGTGGCATTCCGCTGTTGTTTCCGTTTCCCGGCCGCATTCGCGGCACGCAACTGCAATGGAATGGCGTCACATACACGCTGCCCGCCGGTGACGGTCTGGGCAATGCCATCCACGGGTTCGTCCTCGACCGTCCGTGGCGCGTGCTGGAACAGACCACCGCGCGCGTGGTCGCGCGTTTCCACGCATCGGTCGACGCCCCACAACTGCTCGATTCATGGCCTGCCGATTTCCGCATCACCGCGACCTATGAAGTGACCGGTACGACGCTGAAATGCGGGTATGTATTCGACAATCCCGACGACCACGCGCTGCCATGTGGGTTCGGGACCCATCCGTACTTCCGACTCCCGCTCGGCGGCCGCTCGGCGGCTGAATGTGTCGTCCGGTTGCCTGTGGCGAGCAGCTGGGAGCTTGAGAATATGAACGCGACGGGCGTGCAACGTCCCTTGGAACAAGCGGCTGAATTCCAACAGGGCTTGCGATTCGAAGCGATGCAATTCGACAACGTTTTTGGGGACCTGCAATTCAACGGCGAAACATGCGGTTGCGCGATCAGTGATCCCAACTCGAGCCACACGCTGCACATGACGTTTGGACGCCCGTTTCGCGAGTGCGTGGTCTACACGCCGCCACACCGCGCGGCGATATGTATCGAGCCGTACACCTGCGTACCCGATCCGTTCCGCCTTGCGCAACAGGGCGTTGACGCCGGACTGCAGGTCCTCCAGCCGGGAGATTCCGTCACGACAAATGTCGAGATATGCCTGGACTAGCTTCCGTGCGAATCGAGCGAGTCGAACCCGCCATGGCATCCGACGGGACTGGAAAGGCGCGACGATGGCGCACGAATTCTCGTCAGCGGCAGGCTACTTCTTCTTTTCTTCTTTGTACTCGAACGGCAGCTTGCCACTTTTGAGCGTATCACCAATCGTTTTTTCGCTGCCTTTGAGTTTTATCTTCTCGACCTTCGTCAGTGCTTCGATCGCCTTTTCAGCGTTCTTTTTATCTTTTTTTGTAAGAAGTTTCGCCAACTCGACACCATACGGATTGCGGTTCTTCTTGCTCTTCTTGCCATCGGCCCCGGCGCGCGGATCGTGACAAATATAACATCCCTTCACGCGTTTAATTTCCTTAGCCAGTGACTTCTCAACGTCAGTCTTTCCGTCACCCAGGTATTTCTTCTTAAACGCCTTGTAGTACGTGGGGCGCGCGTTGGCGGGGCTAATTCGTAACAGCCCGACAAATGCCGCGACGACCACGCAGCTCGCCAAAACCAAACAGATTTTCTTCATGGTGTAACTCCAAACAGGACAGAAGACCAAAGGGACATTCCTAGGTCGCATCGATGCGGGAGACTCTAGCCCAGATTATTCAGGAGCGATCTGCTGCGACGAACTTCATAAATAATCCGGGCTCGTAGATTCTCAGGCTGCCACAGGCGCGCACGGCGCGCGTGTGTTTTCAAGCGACCGGCGGGAACGCGACCGAAGGAGAGCGTACTCCGTGGCAGGTTGCGGACCACCCGCATTTGGCAGTATCAGTTGCCGTTCGCGAGACTTCTCCGTACAAAGTCCCCTCTGCGAATACCAACTAGTAAACGCCGAACCGTCCCCCTTGTCAAGCATGTTCAACGAAAATCGCCGGGTGCCGCAAGGCGGCCCGGCGCCGTGCTGGTGTCCGTGCGGACTCCAGGCGAGTCGGCGGACAGGTCAATGTCCAGCGGCTGCGGCAGCTCGTCGGCTGAAATCCCGAGAATTCGGTGCACGGTTCCATCTTGGTCCGCCGCCGGCCGAAAGTCGTTGAGCGTCTGTCGATCGACCGACCGTGTGCGCGTTTCCCAGTTGAACATCGTGGCCGGTTGCGGGTCTTTTTCATGAAACCAAGCCACTTCCCCCAGTTGTTTCAAGTCATTGAACGTGAATTCGCGCACTTCATCCGGTGCGTTCACCGAGCGGATTCGCAGGACCAACTGGGTATTCTTGTAGTAATTGTTGTTGCCCCCGACACTGAGCAGGACTGCGTCATCGGACGGTGAACTCGTACTGCACATGTTGAACAGTGGGGGCGTTGATTCGTTGTTTTTTTGTGTCACGAACAGGCAGTCATAGCAGTTCGTGGCGAGCCCCAGTGAATAGGGTGCGGCGGTATCCGTTTTGGTCAGGCAGATTCCCTGGTCCGCCGCCGCCAACAAGCGCTGAAAGAAAAGGGTCGCTCTGCCGTGTTCCCAGCGTGGTTCAACCGAGGTGCCGCCCAGTTCGACCAATCGCTCGGTACTGATGAACAAGCCCTGGTCCCAAAACAGCAAGAATGGCACGGCGCGATCGGCGCGGACCAGCGTGGCTTGTCCGCGGGCGACGCATCGCTCCATCCAAATCGTGGGAGTGGTGTCGGCCAGGGCAACCGTGTCGCCACGGATACCGGGGGCAAGCGACGGTACGGGAAACTCGAAGAACGCAACGGTCCGAGTTGAAAGGGTCGCCGCAGGCTCCGGAGCGCGGATCGTCAGAGCACAATTTCGGAGCTCAATCCGATCGATCCCATGCAAACCGAATAAGGACCAAACCGTCGAATCGCTCGACGTCGAGGCGGGAATTACGAACTGAAACTGCACGCCGATCCACGTCAAGTGTCCACCGACGACGTCGACCATGGCCACGTGGCTTGTCGAGTCGGAGCGATCGGCGGACGGCTGGAATTTGATAACCGGCGTATAGCCGGCCGCCGCGTGGATCGTTAGTTCTTGTCGGGGCGCGCCGTGCAGATCCAATCGCAACGGTTGCAGGACGCGCGGGCCATCGAACCGCAATTCGATCTGGACCGCTTGCGTTGCCTCCGCCGCGGACCGCAGGGCATCCGGCAGCGTGGCCGCGTAACGCCACCCTGCGGGCAGTTCGACATTCTCGTCGGCGACGACAATGACCGGAGTCGGGGCGCTCGCAATCGGATCGTCCGCCGTCTCGGCGGCGCCCTCCGGTGGAAAAGCGCGCGCCGTATCGGCCCCCCCCGACGCGGGCGCCGCATTCTCTGCCGCCCCTTGCGTGTCGGTGCCATTCGACCGGGTGCCGGTTGGGTCCTTGGCCGGCGTATCCGGCGTTTGCCGCTCGCGAGTCTGCGACTCGGGAGTCGCGGCGGGTGATCCCGCGGCAGGCGTCTCGGCATGACGCTCCGGTTCGGTTGGCGTGCTGCGTGGTGCCGATGTGTTGTCAGAATCACCATGTCGCGCGGGCCGTGGGAGCGCGGGCCCTCCGGGCGTTGGGGCGGTCGGCAACGCCACGGACACCGGTTTGGAAGCAGGTTTCGGGACCCGATCGGATGGCGCCGCCGGCGCCGTCACGATTTTCGCCGGTGGCAGCGTGTTGGACGACTCCAGGCGTGCCCCGAACTGCATCAGGACGACCGCCACGAGGAGAACGGCAAACGGCACGAGCCATGGCAAATGGCGTTCCCAAGGCCGTCTGGGACGCAGATCGGCGGCCGTCCAGATTGGCCCGATCGGATGGATCCCGGAGATATCGAGCTGATCCGCCAGAACGACCAGTTCCGCGATCAGCTCGCGTGGCCGTTGATACCGGTCGGCGGGTGCCTTGGCGAGCAACCGGCCCACGATTCGGGCCAGTTCTTCGGGCAAGTCCGGACGCAACTCGCGCGGATCCGGCGGCTCGACACTACTATGTTTCAAGAGTTTTTGTAGCATCGTGCCGTCCGGAAATGGGGGCTGACCGGTCAGCATGAAGTACATCGTGCAACCGAGCGAATACAAATCGCTACGGACGTCGGCGGCACGCGGATCACTTGCTTGTTCGGGGGAAATGTAGTCGAACGTGCCAAGCGTCACGCCACTCTCGGTCAGGTCGTCCGAGGTTGATTCCACTTGATGCAAGCGCGCCAATCCCATGTCAACCAACTTAGCTCGGCCGTCCGCCATAATCAGGATATTTGACGGCTTGATGTCGCGATGAATCACTTCGCGCCGCGCGGCGTGGTCCAGGGCCTCGGCGATCTGCACGGAGTAGCTCATCGTGTCGGGGATCGAAAGGGCGCCCACTTGGTCGACGAGATCCCGAACGTTGACCCCCTCAATGTACTCGAAAACAATATAGTCCCATCCCTTGTCTTCACCGACGTAATAGACGCGCGCGATATTGGGATGGTCCAAACGCGCGGCGCTCTGGGCCTCGTTGCGAAATCGTCGCAGTGCCTCGTCACCCGTCCGACTCCGCGATACGACTTTAACCGCGACGGCGCGTCCGAGTTTCGTGTCGGTGGCGCGGAACACGGCCCCCATGCCACCTCCGCCCACGAATTCCTCCAGTCGGAAGTGGTCCAACTGCTCACCTTCCAGAGTCCTGCCCAGCTCGAACGGCGTTGCCGCGCGATCAAAAACGGGCAGCGATGCGGGGGGGCGCTTGGATATGACTGTCTGCTGCGGATCGCGTATCGGCCGATCGGGCCCGGAATCCGGTTGACTTTCTGGCTTCTCGGATTCCCGCGTGGACGTTCCCCGATCGGCGATCGGTTCGCTCACTGGTGCGCGCGGCAAGCACCCCGTATCCGCCAGATCTTCTGGCGATACCGAGTCCCCAGTGCCCTGATTGGCACGTTTCAGATGACTAGAGGAGTCCTCAATCACCGGATTGACGCCGCGTCCCCGTCCGGGACGCCCTCCAAGAGATGAACCGTTGACCCACGGCCGGTTACGTTCCCTCCAACCGGCATGCGATCGCCCGACAATCACGATCGACTGTCCAGAAAAGCACGACACGCTGTGGCGATGTCAAGATCCGAACCGATCCCACGTGTGCCCCCATCGCCCGGCAGCCACACCGACAGGACACCCCATCCACGGCGGAAGAGCTTACTCTGGTTCGAATCGATAACTTTATTGTACGTCGCGTAGAACGGTCTGTCAAACGATAACCTGCTATCTGGACAGAAGTTACGAAACGTGCAATTCAGCAGATGGGATGCACATCCGGCACTCGTTCCGTAGAATACACGCAGCGCACGTGGGCCCAAAAAAATGTTC
>CAZSOG010000118.1:0-9212 GCA_964607555.1 uncultured Pirellulaceae bacterium
AGAAGCCCCTTCTTTGTTGCAGGACCGATTCCGTCGGGAGTTGGCGAGGCTCCAAGAGTGGGAGCGGACCATGATTTTGGCAACGTTGCAGCGCATCGCCTCCATGATGGATGCCGAGGGCATCGAGGCGGCTCCGGTACTGGTCCCCGGGGTGATGAGCGCCGTACCTGACGACGTATCGCGTTACCTCGAAAAGGCCACCGTGCCGACGGACGAGACCCCTCGGGCGGAAGAGGAATTGTGAGCTAGTCGGGGGTCAGGCCCCGCGCAGCTTCGTAAGATCAAGTATCGTCAAGTCTCGTGAGGATATCCATGAACAAGCTCATTCGGAATACCTGTAACTGTCTTGTCGTTGTACTTTCACTGACCCAAGGGCCCGCGGTACTGGCCCAAACAGACGATGGCACGGTCCTGCCATTTCCGCCACAGAAGATGGCCGGGGTTGCCAGGCCGCGGTTACAAGACTCGACGATGAAGTGGCCGAAGGAAATACAGCGGTTACCAAAAGATGCGCCGAACATCTTGATCGCGTTGCTCGATGATGTCGGGTTTGGGGTTGCCGATACATTTGGTGGTGAGGTTCACACGCCTACGCTGAGCAAGTTAGCGAAGGAAGGCATTCGCTACAATGCGTTTCATACGACTTCGATTTGCTCGCCAACGCGTGTGGCCCTGCTGACCGGGCGCAATCATACGCGCGGCGGATCTTTCGTGCCTATTGGCAGGACGGTCTCCTCGACCTGTTGGCGGGCGTCTCGATCGCGCTTATCGGTGCGTGCTGGCTCCTGGACGTGTTCGCTGTCGGTGTTCCGATTCTCGCAATCTTCTCTTGGCTTGCCGTTCGTCGGCGCGTCATCGAACCGAGGCTCGGTCGCGTGACGTTTTCAGTCAAGCGGCAGCGTGAGATGCTACATGGACTGATCGCCGTACTCTGCCTTGGTCTTGTCGTCGGCGGCAACCTTGTAACGAGGATCTGGCTGAACCAATCGCAGTCTTCATTCACACAATGGTTTGCGCCTGCGATCCCGGCCACGATTGTTGCGGCGATGTCGCTCTCGTGCGCTGCGGCAGTGGGCCTTTGGCGGTTCGTGGTCTACGGACTGATCTTTGCGATTGCCGGTTTGAGTGTCGCCGCCACCGCCACGGAGCCATGGTGGGGGCTTGCTGGCGGGGGCACCGCCGCCATTCTTTGGGGCGCGATCATGTTCGCACGCTTCCTTCGCAACTTTCCGAAACGATCGAAGGAAGCGGAGGATTGACCCGCATGCGAGCGACGGAGATCAATGCGAAAGACATCGCAACGCTCGACAAATTGATGCACGAGCCGGCGCGGCTCAGCATCGTAGCGTGTCTATACGTTGTCAAAGACGCGGACTTTGTGTTTCTACAGACGCAGACAGGGATGACCGGTGGAAACCTCTCGTCGCACCTCAAGAAGCTGGCGGGGGCCGGCTACGTGACGATCAAGAAGGCTTTCAAGGACGCTCGCCCTCAGACGACGCTGGCGTTAACCAAGAGCGGCCGCGCGGCTTTCGAGCGGTACCTCCAGACGATGTCGGCCTTGTTGAAGGCGATCAGCTGATCGGCCGCCCATACCGCGGTTCGGGCAAGCCTGGCCAAGTATTGACTTATAACTTATTGCGAGAACAAGACTACCCCCATCTGGCCCGCGTAGTCCTTCCCGCGGCGTTGATCCGTAAGAAGGGTGGCCTGCTGGAGGAGATTCCCCAGCGCCAGCTCGGCGAGACGCCCCCAGACTTCCGGCCAATTCCCTTGTACAAGAAGAAGCTGGACATCACACGGGAGGCGTTCAAAGCGATGGCCCAAGCGAAGTAGGCGTTTTTCCGCTCAATGACTTTGGCGAACAGAAAGGCGTTCCTGACACCTTCTGTATCTCGCTGACTTCGCATATCGCTGAAGCACGTGGGCGGTAGTCAGGTTTTGTTTTGTGTCTTATCCGGCAGCTGCCGTTCGATTTTGTCGACAGCTTTCCGCAATCGAAAGTCCTTCGCGAGGTTTCCATCGCCCCGGCGGGATGGAAGAGCAGACCCCAACAGCACGTTGTTCGCTCCGAATCATGCGTGCACGGTGCGCGCATCCTGCAACCGCGAAATCTAAGAGGCGGAGCGGAAGAACAAAGTGCAGCCGCGTACGCGCGGCACAAGTTAAGAGTCAGGACCTGACCACTCGTCGCTCGCGTCCGTTCCGTTGGCCTCTGTTCCCGACATCCATAGGGTGACAAGTTCGCGGCCGAACACATCCATCGTCGCCGTCCTTACGCCCCCCTGAAGTGCCGGCACACCACGAATAATATTCTGGAAAGTTCTTGCCCTACGACGACGGCGACGATAGAATCGAGCGTCCATTCGTAATGCGCATGGGGGATTCGTGACCTCCATTTGGGATTCGGCAGCCAATCGGTTGACTCATCGAGAAGAGCCCCGTCTATTTCTTCCGCGTCAGTCCAGTTTGGATACGCCGAATCCGCGCCGACGGAATGAACTCCGTTCGCGCGGCGACTTCACAAGGCGAGGCCAGAGAGTTATTTGCGTTCGGCGGTACGTCTATGTCTAACGGGGTATTGAGATGAGCAACTGTATCGCATGTGGCGCGGTGACCTCTCCAGATGGGCGGTTTTGCCAGAATTGTGGTGCCGCCAAACGCGCGCCGCCATCGTGTTCTCGTTGCGGAAAACCAGTTATCGCGGGCGACAAATTCTGTGGACATTGCGGCGCGGCGATTGAACCGATCGGCGCGTCGCCGACCAGCCAGGTTGTTGGTGAGAGGCGGCGTCTCAGCCTATGGTACCCTGCATCGGTGTTGGGATGTGGGCTGTACCTCGTGGCCTTTCCGTTGGCCGGACTGGCCGCAATGAACCTCGCTGACGATGTAGAGGCTCGTCTGCCGATGTTCTTGCTGGGGTGCCTGCTTGCATATCCGATTCTGACGTTCTGGCGAGGCATTTTTTGTGTTCGCGGCAATCGATCGCGAAACCAGCGGTCCGCGGTGCCTCGTGAAAACCGGGCCTCCTCCGGAGCCACTGCGGTGTGGATCGTCATCTTGGGGATGATCGCTGCCGGTGTTATTTGGCAATTGCGGATGGATGTCCTGAAGAAGGTGAAGGCGTTACACACGAACACGCAACGTTGGCTCGCGCCGCCATTGCGGGGCGACGATCTGCGCCCTCGAACGCGACCGCGCGACAATGTGCGTCAAGACCCTTAGCCGCGCAGTAACTGTTCACGGAGCAGAAGAAAGAGAACACTAATCGACGCTAATTCGCGCTAATATCGGAAAACCTCATCTTGATATGCCTTCGACTTTTCTACGACCTGCCGGATCCATGTTGCAATGTTGCCGACTTTCCAGGACAGTATCATTAGTGTTGATCAGTGAAGATTAGTGTTCCTTGATAACGGATGTCGTGAACGGCTACGCCGCGTACTCACCATCTACTGGGGGGGAGAACAGTCGCTTGAATCCTTACTTGAAAATGACATCGTCGCTCGTAGCCATTGGCTTCGTGGGGTTTGCCATTGTGATCTTCGTGATAAGTCGAACGACTCAAGAACTTCGCCAACCTGCACGCGCTGGTCCGCACGTCGATGCCGATGTGTCTCCGCCGATGCTCCCGGTGGACGCGCTGCGCGGCACGTGGCGCGGGACGTCGTATCGAGACGAGTCGGGCATCTTCAGTGCGTCGTCGCCACTGGCATTGGACGAAAACGGCCGTCCGTCGCGGGCGCGGAATAACGCGGCGGATCCGACCGCGACGATCGAGTTCTTATTCGACATCGACGACAAATACCTGGCGTTCAAGGGCGCCGAGTCGTGCAACGTCACAATGACCTATCACGCGCCGGATGGCCAGACGTTTACGTCCCAGGGCATGTTTCGCATCCATCTGCCCCGAGCGCCGCGTCCGCGGGAGGTAAAGCCCCACGAGCGTTCGGAGGCAGCGATGCGTCGTGGCCCGAAGGGTTTGCCACGCTGGCAGACCGAAGATCGACAAAACCACATCGTGTTTCAGGGAGGAGCCGGGGAGTTACAAGTCGTAACGCGCGGCGACGGCGTCTTGGAGTTACAGGGCGAGATCCGACATATAGGCGAAGCGTCGATCCTGAGCCAAGTGCGGGTCAAGCTCCAGCGCGATACCGATGCTCCGACGAACGCCGCGCCGGACGATGCCGGCCCGGTCGTTCCCGACTAGTCGTTGGTTCGCGGCTGAAGCCAAATGGCGTTGAATTACTTCGATTCGTCGTCTGCCAGCAGTTCGGAGGACGACATCGCGGCTTCGATCATGGCGAGAAACACGGCTGTTGAGCGAACTGCAAACGACAACTGTTCCGCGGACTGCGTAACGATCAGCACTTCATTATTACCGTAGTAGTGCGCGCGGGTTCGCAGTTTGGTGCCGGCCCCATCAGGCATTGACTTTGCCAGGATTATATCAAACACCCATCGCAGCAATAGCGTTCTAGACGAAAGCTGTTGACCGACATCGCCAAAAATAAACCCACCGCGCACCTCCACGCAGAGACCACGTTGTGCCAGCGCGGATAACGCGTCTTGGAAATCTATTGCACCGTAATCTGAGATTTCCATAAGATCCAGAAGCGAATTCACAAGCCACTGCGGATGCCCACCACCGCGTCCGAATTGTCCTTCGATCGATTGGCTTGTCAATAAGATGGGTGCTGGCGAATCGTGCGCGATCTGTGCGAGCTGGGTACTTCGCTGTAAGTCGATCGCCGCTGCAAATACGAGGCCATGCTCCGGTAGAAGATCAATGCTTGAGTTTGCGTTGTCGCCGTCGTCATCGCCGCCCATAACGCTACGCCCCACGATTTGTTCAAGTCCAGCAATGATTGCCTCAATTGGGGCAGGTTGGCGAAAACGCAGCGCGCCCTTGCCTGTCGATACCAAGACGCTCGGAGAGTCGTTGTCCGCAAAATACGCGGTATGCGAAGCCGTATTTTGGCCATCGGATGAAGCAACCGTCGCAAAAGCAAGCGGTGTGGTCAAAACACGAATCACCTGAAGAACATCTCGTCGTGCGTTGCCATGCGAATCGGTGAGCCCTAGCTTTTCCAATCCACCATGTCCAACGGGCTCTCCTGGTTCCGCGAGGGGCGATAGCGAGTTTGGTGGTGCTTGAGCAAATGCTCGCAGGGCCGCCAAAGACTCAATTGGAATCGAAAAATCTGTCATGGATGTCATCAGTGCTTCCACTTAAATAAACCGATCTCGTTTTTGAGTGGGTCTCGAACATACCACTCAAGTAAGTGCTGCGTGCCTCTCTCAGCGATCTTATCCGCGAGCTGACCAGCGGTCCTGGGTGAGTTCAAGATAGCCTTCCAGAACCTACGAGCCGGCTCGCCAGCGAGATCGAAATTCGATGGCGGGTGCTGAAATATATCCAGTTCCTTAAACAAACTACCGACCGCCAGTTTAAAGGTTGCGTCCGCAGCGAACTCACCGCCCACCTGAAGAGCATTACGAGACCATCTCCCATCCATCAGCGAGCGACCTAACCATTTTCCAACTGAACGCAATGATCCGTACAATAGATCCAATTCAGTACTCGCAGGGCCAGTAAACGCGGATGCGATCCCAAACGTCCAGTCGACAAACCTGGTCGGGTAATCGACACCGGCCAGTCCAATGCCCCATTTGTACATATTCCATTTTGCCCACCACGCGGCGTTTCTTGCCTCCTCCAGTTCGCGTTCAAGGTCGGGAATCGTTTTGGGCGGTGGTCCCGTTGGTGCACTTAGGGTCGGCGGTGCTCGATTCGGCGTTTGCGGAAGTTCTGGTTTTGGTCCTGCCACGGGAGGGGGCGTGGGAGGGTGACCTGCAACGGGCGGCGGTGGGTTGAGGATCCCATCGATTTCGCCGGCGAGCCTGACCGCCGTATCGCGTTCATCGTCGGTCAATTCCGAGCCCGGTTTGTCAAACTCCACTTCGGCGCCAATCGTGATATTGCCGTCCTCGTCCGTGATGATCGGTCCGATCCCGACCACGCGGCCCTGGTTGCCCCGAAAGCCCTCCCGGAAAATACGGTGGGAATCCGAAATTTCAAGGTCGTGCCGTTCGCCATCGGGCACGTGGATCCGACCTCCCACGCCGCGGTTCAGCACGGCGCGTGCCGCGTCGCCCGACAGCGTGACTTCTCGCGTGACACCCGCCTGACGTTTGCCGTCTGCAATCGCGTCGGCGATATCCTGGGCCGTCACGTCGATGCCGGCCTGCAACGCCTGGGCGATCGCATTCGCCACGGCCTGCGCCACGCTGATCGAAACACCAGCACCCAGCAGAAGACTGATGACCAATGCGGTCACCGCCGCGGTGCGTTCGGGCGAAATGGGCACGCCAGCCGATGGTCGATTCAGCGGAGGGCTAGTGCCCGGACCGGACGAACCGCCGTCGGGCGGTGCGACGGGCAGCGGCAAAGGGGCGGCATGCATCGCCACATCGCGGCGGGCTTTGTCAAATCGCTGAAACACAAGTTTTGCGTACTGTATCGCTAAGTCCCGACTGCGTGCCGCATTCAGCTTGCCCCGTGCAGGAGCGGATTCGGTGACCTGCAACTCGATTAACCACACGTCGTTACCAATAACTACGGCCGACGCCGACGTCTGTTTCGCCGCTTTCGTAACTCTGTTAAGGACGGCAGATTTCTCACCGATGCCGAGTGCTTGCCCGTTGCCTCCCCCCAATGCGCTGTTGAACTCCCGCCACATCGCAGCCGCGTTGTCGTATCGAGAGACAGATAAGCTGACATTAAACGTGATCCCCGTATTGAAATTGCTGGGCATATGGTGGAATCCCACGCGCGCAAGGCTCGCCCCAACCCGATTGCGGGACCGTTGAACACCGAAACCAACCTTGTTCATGTTGAACTCGGGTATCTTAATGTCCTCCAAATGCAAGAGTTGCTCAATGAACTCGTCTGGGTACGGCTCGGTGCTCAGGCCCTGGGCGTGCAGATCAACAGACGATGCGAATAGAAGGGCCAGCCCCACCACAACATGGATTCGCCAAGGGCCAAGTCGCGTAACGAGCAGGTATTCGACGTGATTTGTTCTCATACCAGAATTTCGTTTGGGCGGGGAAATCGCCGTTTTATCGAAGCCGGTTGGTAGCCGCCACCGAAAGGTGGGAGCGAAGAGATTGAAACTTTGCCAGAATCGTCATCGAAACCGCGATCAACATGGCCGCGCTGAACGCGCTGGTGAGCAAGCCGCCGTGAATCAACGGTTTGGCGGCACCTATCGAACCCAGGACCTGCGTGCCGATGAACGCCAATGCCCAGACGGCCAGGTACAGCACAGTGCGACGTGCCATGATCGCACCTTTCTCCACGTAAAGCAGGTGTGTCCTGGCGCGGAGGACGCCCACCAGGAGCCCGGCGGCACCGGCGGCCAGCGTCCAGGTCGCGGCCGGGGCTGCTTGACCAAACATCCACCACTGCAGCCCATAGCTGAGCGCCGCGGCCACCGCCGGCAACAAGCAAGTGATCCACATCAGCCGCCAGGGCCTGCTATAGGTACGTGCCATCAGGGTGAACGAACCGGTGAACAGCCAAACCATGCCCGCGAGTGCGTGCCAAGCCGAGAGCAACACGCCAGGAATCAACACCAGTGCGGTCAAGACCGTATTGAGCACCAACGCCTTCGCCACAGCGCCGACGATGCGACGGCGCATCCGCGCGTCCGACAGCAGTCGCCACCAGGAAGATCGCCGCGCGAGACGCGGCGACACCTCCGATGCCTGAGCCACATCGCCATCGTCCACCAGCGCTGCCGTGACCGGAGCCGGTTCTGCCACCCGCACGCTCTGAGCCGTCCGCACCGGAGCACCACATCGCACGCAAAACGCCTGCGCGCCGCGATGCGCGTTTCCACATTGAGTACAATACTTCATTGGCGGTCCGCGGACGGGTACGGAAGTGAGCTAACGGCCGGGCTTTGTCCAGCCTGCTCGTCATTCTACCGAGTACCGTCAGAATAGTCGAACAGAAAATGCGTGTCGCCCGCCAACCGCCAACGCTCTAGATGGCAGGAAATGGCACAAAAAAGCGGCGGACAGGCTGAATGCTGATAATCGGTATCGCCGTGGTACTAGTTTCTTACCCCCAGCAATCTGGCGATCGGGATCGTGGCGCGCCCGCGTTTGTCGGGAATCGGATCACCAATTTATTGAGTGTCTGGAATCTGATTTCGAGTTGGAGGGACGCGTGACTCCGCACTACGGCGGCGCACGGCGGGCGCGTTGAAAACGCGAACCTGACGTGTGGTCGAGTTGTGGCTCATGCAGCTCAGTCTTCGCTCAATCGGTGGGCAAGCAGATTCAGGAACAACCCGACATCGGTGACGATGCCGGTCGATTCCACACTGCCTCGGTCGGCGAGTTTGGTGGCTACGGCCGGAGAAATGTCGACACAGACCAAGCGGACTCCTGCCGGGGTCATGTTGCCCGTCCCGATCGCGTGCAGCATGGAACAAAGCATGACGATCATGTCGGTGTTCTGGATCGCGGCGGCGTATTGAGCCTGGGCGTCATAAAGGTCCATCACCGTATCGGGCAGAGGCCCGTCGTCTCGAATCGAACCGGCCAGCACATACTCAACGTCGTGCTTCACGCACTCATACATCACGCCGCCGGTAATAATCCCCTGTTCAACCGCCTTTCTTATCGACCCCGCGGCACGAACCTGGTTGATCGCCTTGACATGGTGCTGGTGCCCTCCAGGAACTCCCGCACCATGGTTCAAGTCGACGCCCAGGGACGTACCGAACAGATTAAGTTCCATGTCGTGGGTCGGCAACGCGTTGCCCGTAAGTAACGCCTGGACGTAACCAAGCCGGACAATCCGACTCAGGTATTCACCACCGCCGGTGTGAATCACGACGGGTCCGACGACAAACACAATGCGCCCGTTGCGCGCTCGAATACGCTTCATCTCCCAAGCAAGTTGGTCCACCGCCAGTTCGACCCGCCGTTCGGAGGATACGCCGGCGGACATGAACGCGAAACTGCGATCGCGGTTTTGTACCAATGGCCGCTCAACACGGACACCCTCCATGCCGCAGATGACATAGTCGCCAACGCGCAAGTCGCGGATCAGGCAACAACGAGCGGACGGGCCTCGCGGTTTAGCCGGTTTGACCAAGATCACGGCGTCCATCCGTTGATGCGTGACTCGCACC
>CAZSOG010000119.1:0-9212 GCA_964607555.1 uncultured Pirellulaceae bacterium
GGAGCGTCTGTTTCGCACGCTGCCGCTCCCGCCGCGCACGAACTCCTAATGCGGGTGGCCCGCAACCAAAAAGCGACGACAGACATCCTGTCCGTCGCAACACGAAGAGATATTCCTGCCACCCATCTTCCTGCCAATAATGAGGCAGTAAAATGTGTGGCAGCAAAATGGATTGTCCTTGTCTACAGCTGCACAAAAACACGCGCGCACCGTGCGCGCATGTAGCAGCCTAAGAATCTAATTCCTTACAACGCCACCGACTTGACCCGACACAAGAACTTGACTAAAGATCATAAGATTCCGGCCCATCAAGTCTCTAACTCTATAGGAGGCTTTCACTATAGGAGGCTTTCACAAAACCCGGTTTCAAACATGTACGATGGATCTCTGTGCCCGTCGAAGAAGCGGATAATAACTCTGCCGAAGCAGTTTTGTTGCAGGTTCCAAAACCGAAAAACGCGGGAGTATTCGGACCACAAATCGCCCGAATTTCAGGAATGAGAGGCAGGCAAAGGACGCTGGGCGCGATAGGAAATTGTGTCCTTGTGCTGCCGGAAGGGACACTGTCCAATCGACGAAACTCGGCACGGTCGCTATGCTGCGGAGATCGATCATGATCCAAGTAGGAGCTCATCTTTGATTCGCGCGTTAAACGCAGCCGACATACGCAGGGCTATTATCCAAACGACCGGAAGCGGCGGCAGCGCCCTTTTGGGCACTCAAGCGATGACGGCTCGCGGACTTGGAAGCCCACTGATATCATTTGACCGCCGGACGGCCCAGCGCCGGCCTCGTTGCCATGGCCCGGCGGCCGTATTTCTGTTGTCCGCCGTATTCTGTCTTGTCGGCCAGGCAGACGTCGTTCAGGCGAACGTTGTCGTGCTGGCCAATCGAACGGCCCGTGACGTCGGAATCACGCTGAATACCGAAGGTACCACACGGTCGATCGACCTGCGCGCGGGCCAGGTTCTGCCAATTCCGACGACGGGGAACATCGAGATTCGCCATCAGGATGCGGGCCGTACGACGCGTTATGACCTGCAGGCGGACGCGGCATACTATTTCGCGCTGGATCTGGACCAGCGATGCGTTTTGCACGAGATTGACCTCGGCCGGGAAACACGTTCGGACCAGCAAGCCGCGCCGAGCCCCACGCGGGCCATGGTGAATGTGGGCGAAATCCCGATCAAGATCTTCGTGGACGACAAGGAACCGACGACTCAACGAGTCTGGGAGGCGCGTTTGCGTAAACGCGTCGAAGCAGCGTCTCGAATCATCGAACGGACGTGTCGAGTCCGTCTGAAAATCGTGGGCGTGGGACGGTGGCATGCGGATGCGTCAATTCAGGATGTTCAGAAGGCATTAGCGCAGTTTCGTAAATTGGCGGACCCGAATCCCGCGTGGGTCGCGATCGGTTTTACGAGCATGTACCGTGACGCGCCCGGGCGGTTTCATCTGGGCGGTGCCCAAGGTCTGCTGCAGTCACATATCTTGATTCGTGAACGCTCGCCCAAAATGAGCGAAACGGAAAGGTTGGAAGTGCTGGTGCATGAACTGGGACATTACCTGGGTGCGAGCCACAGTCCTGATCCCAATTCGGTGATGCGGCCGTTGTTGGGTGACGACCGATCGGCTTTGAAGAGTTTTCAGATCGGTTTTGATCCGGTCAACACGCTGATCACGTACCTGGTAGGCGAAGAGATCCGCCGCGGCGTGCACACGCCGGCTGGAATATCACCCGGGACACGTCGGCGTTTGGAAGAAATCTACCAGGCGATCTGTCAGGCGAATCCTAACGACGATTCGGCGCGGCAGATGCAGTTCCAGTTAGCGTTAGGTGGTGCGAGCCCGCGGGCCCGGGGAACGCGACAGGTCATCCAGGCAGTCGTGGAAGCCGCCTCGAAGTACGATCGCGACGCGCGCCGACCACGCCAGGTTGGAAAACGCAATCCGGACGATTTGACCGAGCAGCTGGTACGTAGCGCGGCGCGAGCGGCCGGCGCGCTGCCCGACCGTGTCGCCCGTAGTTCACTGCTGCTGGGGCTCGGAATCGCCTTGGACAGTTCCGATGCCCTGTTGCGAAACGCGCTGACGCGCGAGTTCTGCCGGGCGGTCGAGTCGGATGCCGATCGCGCGCGACGCCATCGTCTGGTCACGCAGGTGACCGTACTCGGCCGCACGGATCTGGCGCAACATTTCTTTCTGTCCGCGTATCTTACCACCATTGCGGGGCGCAAGGCCGCGGAGACCGCTGGGCTCGGCAAGGAATTGCTGGACTCCCAAGGTGGCAGCGGGTTCAGTTATGTCGATCTGGCCGCCGACTTGGCCGGGATCGCCTTCGCCGAGCGCGTCCTGACAAACAGCAAAGTTATTGACCGCTTGGCAAATCACTTTACCGTCGTCGATCATATGCCGTCGACGGACGGGTTGCCGGAAGGACTATCATGGGATCGCGTGTGGGGCCAATTGTCGGGCAGCGGGGACGAGAGCCTGAGCGCCTACCGGCGTAAGATCCACGCGCGCATCCAACAGCTACCCGCCGCCCGGCCGGACGCGTCGACCGGCAACAAGTAAGTCGGATCCGGCCGGCCGGCCTGGTTGAGAATCGGGCACATAAAGCGTATCCTCATGTCATCCTCATGACGATCGACAGGAGTGAACGGAGATAGCTAGTGGTATGAGCACACAGACATTGTTGTTGTTTATCGCTGGGTTCGGGCTGTTGGTTGGCGGGGCGGAACTGCTGGTTCGCGGGGCGTCGCGATTGGCCGTCGCGGTCGGCATTTCGCCGTTGGTCGTCGGGATAACCGTGGTGGCTTATGGTACCAGTGCGCCGGAGCTGGCCGTTGCCATCCACTCGATGTACGCAAACCCGCCGCAACCCGATTTGGCGATCGGGAACGTCGTCGGCAGTAATATTTCGAACGTCCTGCTGGTACTCGGAATCGCCGCCTTGGCAAGCCCCCTGCTGGTGCACCGCCAACTGGTACGGTCGACCGTGCCGTTCATGATCCTGGTCTCCGTGGTTGTCTGGCTCATGAGCCTCGATGGAAGGATCACGCGCCCCGAAGGCGCGCTGTTGTTCGCCGGGGCTATTGTTTACTCGCTGTTTTCGGTCGTTACGAGTCGCCGGTCCGTGGCGCGCGAACGGGCACTGGATTCGGACTCCGAAACGCCAAAAAGTCGGGGTATTGGCCATCTGGTCTTGCAATTGATCTGGATCGTGGGCGGCCTGTTTCTGCTGGTCGTGGGCGCGCGGTGGCTGGTCGACGGCGCGACGGAAGTCGCGCGCCTGTTACATGTGAGCGAACTCATTATCGGCCTGACAATCGTCGCGATTGGCACGTCGTTGCCGGAAATCGCGACGTCACTGATTGCCAGCCTGCGTCGCCATGGCGACATCGCGGTTGGCAATGTGGTGGGAAGCAATATCTTCAACTTGCTGCTGGTCCTTGGTTTCGCCGCCGTGATCGCGCCGGTTCCGATCCACGTGAAGACCGCGGCGATACGGTTTGACATTCCCATCATGACCGCGGTGGCGCTTGCGTGTTGGCCGATTTTCTACACGAATTGGCGGATCGATCGGTGGGAGGGTGCCTTCTTCCTGGCCTATTATGTCGCGTACGCCGTGTTCCTGTTTCTCAAGGCAACCGATCACGATTCGCTCCAGCAATATGACACCGCGATGCAGTATTTCGTGGTACCAATCACGGTGTTGGTCCTCGTTGTCTTGGCCGTGAAATTTCGGTACAAAGAAACGCGGACAGGGGAGTAGCCGCATGATGAAACACTCGATTACGCGACGTGAATTGCTGACGGGCGGCGGTGCGGCCGCGCTAGCCATGTCGACCGGAGCCGTAACTTCGGAGCGGGCCACGGCCGCACCGAATACAACTCGGCCATCACCACGCGCTGCGTGCACGTACAGCCTCAATACCGCGACGCTGCGCGGCATGAAGTTGCCGCTGGATCGTTTGATTGATGTCGCGGCGGAAGCTGAGTACGATGCGATCGAACCGTGGGTTGACGAAATCCGACGCTACCAGGAGACCGGCGGCGACTTGAGAGATCTGAAGAAACGCGTGGCCGACCGTGGGCTGGCCGTCGTCGATGCGATTGGCTTTTCACGCTGGCTGGTGGAGGACGCGAAAAAACGCGCCGAAGGACTTGAGTCGATGCGTCGCGACATGGATCTGGTGCGCCAGATTGGCGGCACGCGGATCGCCGCGCCACCGGCCGGCGCCACGGCGCAAGCGGTGCCACTGCCGGTCGTTGCCGAACGTTACGCGAAATTACTGGAAATCGGTGCTTCGGTGGGCGTGCATCCCCAGCTGGAACTGTGGGGGGTTTCGAGGACACTCGGCCGAATCGGCGAACTGGCGTATGTGGCGGCCGAATGCGGGCGGCCCGATGCGGGTTTGCTGCCCGACGTGTTTCACATCTACAAAGGGGGCTCTGATTTTATCGGTTTGCAATACCTCAACGGCCGGATGGTCCACGTGTTCCATATGAATGACTATCCCCGTCAACCGGGCCGTGAACAGGCCAAGGATGCGGACCGCATTTTTCCGGGCGACGGCGTCGCGCCCATGAAGGAGATACTCGGGGCACTGTTCGGGGCCGGTTTTCGTGGTGCGTTGTCGGTCGAATTGTTTAACCGCGCGTACTGGAAACTCGATCCCGTGATCGTCGCCATGCAAGGTCTGCGGACGATGAAACAGACAGTCGCGGTATGGAACGCGGAGGGATAAGGCGGCTCAGGCCAATTCCTCGGCAAGGGCCATGCCGGGAGGCGACTTGATCGGCTCGGCGCCGGGCAGTGTTTCCCCTGGTGCCAGTTTTTTGACCCCTAGCAACTTGGCACAGGCAAACCCAACGACGGCGGCCAGGAAACTCGCCAACGCGCCCATTTTCACCGAATCACGCAGCTCGTTCGGGAACTGACCCGACGGGAACGCCGCGTCGGAGACAAACAAGGCGACCGTGAAGCCAATCCCGGCCACCGCGCCAAGCGTGATAATATGGCGGTAATTCATACCGGACGGGATCTGTAACCGGAACCACTTTTCGGCCATCCATGTGAACAACGTGATGCCGAGCGGTTTGCCGATCAGCAGGCCCGCCATGACAAGAACCGTTGGCGCGCCCATATTGCCGAACGCCACACCGGCGTTCGTCAACCCGAACAGGCCAAGGATCAATTCGACCGGGTTCTTCCACCACTCCTCGAATTCGCTCAGGGTGTCCTTGCGATTCAATTCTTTTTGCGCGAAGATGCCAAGGTCGGTGTGTGCGTGGGGGAAACAGGGGATGACTGGAACCAGCCCCAACGCCGCGTGAATTCCCGCAAAGTAGAACGAGAACCAGGACATGACGCCGGGGATCAGCAGATACCACCAGAAATTCTGCAGCCGCATCTTGCGGAACACGAAACACAAGGCAATGGCCGCGAACGTCAGCAGGAACCAGATCGGCTGGATCGGCGCCTGCGGGTACGCAATTGCCAGGATGATCAGACCGGCCGCATCATCCGCGATGGCCAGCAACAGCAAGAACGCGATGGCCGGATGCGAGCGGCCAAAGATCATCCGCGCGATCAGATAGCTAAACGCGATATCGGTAGCGCATGGCACGGCCCAACCACGGCCCAGCACGCCCTCTTGGCCGAACCAACCGGTCTGGCCGATCATGAAAGCGCCCAGCAGATACAAGAGTGCCGGCCCCATGATACCGCCGGCCGTGGCCAGCAACGGCGTTGCCGCCTTGCGCGGGTTCGACAAAGCGCCACCGGGCAGCATCGACTCCCACACTTCCTTGGCCGCAATGGCAAAAAACAATGCCATTAATATATCATTTACGATGAAGTGAATTGTCATGCCATGATGCGTCGGAGCGCTCACTTTGTCGCCATCTACCGGCGCTGCTGCCGAGGCCGTCGCGGTCTCGACATGGGCCGCCGGCGCCGCATGCTCACTCTCACCGGCCGATTCGCCCCGCACAATGGACATTACGTCAAAGTGAATAAATCGGTGATAGCCTTCCGACGACACATTGGCCCAAACCAACGCCAGTACCGCCCCGCCAATCAAGAAAAGCGAGTTATCCAACAGAAAGGTGATAATACCTGATTTCTTCGTGTTCTGAAGGTGCTCTGTCATCGTGACGTAACCTGCTTCAATGGAAAGGAAACGGTTTATGCGTTGGCCCTTGGCGGCGATCGACTTGCGGTACCGCAGGTGGCCTTAGCCAACATAGCTTGTAGAATAGTGATCTGTTCCGTACGGGCAAAGGCCGGTTTCAGGATTCGTGCCGGGGGCTACCGGTAATATCGGAATTGTCGAGGCAATTCGTGCTACTGGCACTCCGCCGATCCTGCCACGTGTGGGGTGACGACGGTGCCGGTCGGCGTTGGCGATGCCATGACTCACTGGATCTGTTACGTTGGTTGGTTTATAAAAGAGAAATGCCATGACTGACATTGCTGTTCTAGGGACTGGGGCGGTTGGAAGTGCGTTAGGAGCCCGATTAGGGCAGACTGGACACCATATTTACTACGGATTGCGATCGGCGGATACGCAGCCACCGGACGGGCTGTTGCAACGTAGTGGCTCGCATGCCCGGGCCGGAACATGTGCGGCCGCGATCGCCGCCAGTCGTGCCGTGCTTCTGGCCGTCCCGTGGGATCAGGTCCGTGGGATCCTGGACACCGCCGGAGACCTGACGGGAAAAATCCTGATCGACTGTATTAATCCATTGACCTCTGATATGAAGGATCTGGAATTCGGGCATACCACCTCGGCAGCGGAGCAGATTGCGGAGTGGCATCCGACCGCGCGTGTTGTGAAGGCATTCAATGTACTGAGTGCTGCCGCGATGGCGGACCCCCACTTCGGTGCCACGCGGGCGACCATGTTCTACTGTGGTGACGATGCGGAGGCGAAGGCGCTGATTGGTCGGTTGGCGGAGCAATTGGAGTTTGAGCCGGTGGATTGTGGGCCGTTACGCGCGGCGCGCTGGCTCGAGTCGATGGCGATGCTCTATGTGCATCTGGCGATATTTGGAGGATGGGGCGGCGAGTGCGCGCTGAAGATGATGAAGCGATGACAAGCCGGACGCTGGCGCGTCGATCGGAACCGAATTTACTGTTGGACCATTGTATGTCATCGATCATTCAGCTTGACAACATCGTGAAGCACTACGGGCGTGTGCACGCGTTGGACGGCGTCACGATGACGATCGGCACGGGGATCACGGGGTTGCTGGGTCCGAACGGCGCTGGCAAGACGACGCTGATCAAAGTGCTGTTAGGGTTGGTACGATTCACGTCGGGAACGGGCACGGTACTGGGATTCGACTTGACGCATCAGGGCCGCGACATTCGCCGTCAGGTGGGGTTCATGCCGGAAGATGACTGTTACGTGGCGGGGCTAAGTGGCATCGAGATGGTCCAATTCATGGCGCGTCTTTCGGGACTTCCGGGCATCGAAGGGCTTCGCCGGTCGCACGAGATTTTGGATTTTTGCGGTATCGAACAGGAACGATACCGCGAGGTCGACACGTATTCGACCGGGATGCGGCAGAAGCTGAAGTTTGCCCAGGCGATCGTGCACGACCCGCCGTTTTTGATTCTCGACGAGCCGACGTCGGGATTGGATCCCGAGCAACGTACGGCAATGTTGCATCGGATTCACCTGTTGGCGCGCGAGGTGGGCAAGACGGTGTTGCTGTCGACGCACATTCTGCCGGATGTTCAAGCGATTTGCGACAGCGTCGTGATCATGGCCAAGGGACGGGTCCGCGTGACGGATCGGTTGGAGACACTCAGTCGCCCGACATCACCGGCGGTTCAGGTCCAAGTGGTCGGGGATCCGGCACCGTTGGTCGCGTGCATCGAGCACGAGGGTGGCCGCGTGGACCAGCAGCCGAACGGCCTGCTGAAGGTCGCGTTGGACCATGGACCGGTCGAGCCATCGATATGGCGCTGGGCACGGCAAGCGGGCGTCGGCATCCGTATGCTTGTGCCGTCCCGTAACTCACTCGAGCAAATCTTCTTGGAGGCGGTGCGGGAGGACCAGGATGCCAATTCATGAGGTGGGATACCGGTGCTGGTTCGGGGAACTCGGCAGTCCATTTTCACGCTGGACGGTAATTGCCGGTGCCGGGATTCGCATGATGTGGCGAAGCCACTGGTTGCGGCGCATGTTGTTGCTCGCATGGCTTCCGGCAGCGTCGATGGGACTCGCGTTCTTTCTCTATGAACAGGCGCTGAAACGGCCCGAAACGACCATGGCGCTCAAGATGCTTTTGAAATGGCTGCCCCATTCCGAATACGCCTTGCAGGCCTGGCAGAGCACGCCCACGCAGTCGCGCCATGCCGTCTGGTCATTGTTCATGATGACTTTTTTTCGCTATCCCCAAGGAACCTTGATGGTGCTGGTGGTCGGGTTGATCGCGCCGCCGCTGATCGCCCGTGATTTTCGATCCCGCGCGTTTTTGCTCTACTTCTCGCGCCCCCTGACACCGGTGGAGTACATTCTGGGCAAGTCGATGGTCTTGTGGTGCTACCTGGCCGCCATCACGACTCTGCCGGCACTGGTTTTGTACGTCCTGGGCGTCTTGCTGTCTCCGGATATCAGCGTTGTTTCGTACACGTGGGACCTGCCATTGAGGATACTCGCCGCGTCTTTCGTCTTGATCACACCGACCACCGCACTCGCACTTTGCTTCTCGTCCATGACGACGGAGAGCCGGTACGCGGGGTTCGCGTGGTTTACCATGTGGATCATGGGTTGGGTCGCGTATGCCTACCTGCAAAAAGTCGGCGCCAGTCATCAGTGGAGCATGATTTCGCTTTACCACATGCTGGGCCGCGTGCAGGCATGGATATTCGGCTTGGCGCCGAACGTCAATGACGTCTCCGCCGCCGCGACCCTGTTGGCCGTGGTCACGCTCGGCGCATACACCATCGTCTTGAGCCGCGTTTACGCGCCGATGCGGATTTAGACCGGGGCGCGTGAGGGAGTGGGCGTAAGAGTGGGATTAAAATTAAGGTAGCCGTTCACGACATCTGCTATCAAGGAACACTAATCTTCACTGATCAACACTAATGATACCGGCCTGGAAAGTCTGCAACACTCAACATGAATCCGGCAGGTCGTGGAAAAGTCGAAGGCATTTTAAGATGAGGTATTCCAATATTAGCGCGAATTAGC
>CAZSOG010000120.1:0-9136 GCA_964607555.1 uncultured Pirellulaceae bacterium
GCTCAAACTGCACCATCTGGTCGATGATAAGGTCCACGCACGCAGTACCGGCCCGTATTCACTTATTACCCAGCAGCCGCTCGGCGGTAAAGCTCGATTCGGCGGCCAGCGATTTGGCGAAATGGAGGTCTGGGCGCTGGAAGCTTATGGAGCCGCATATATCTTGCAAGAACTATTGACCGTTAAGAGCGATGACGTGGAAGGTCGCACGAAGATCTATGAATCCATGGTGAAGGGGGAGAACAGCCTGGAAGCCGGGACACCGGCGAGCTTCGATGTGCTTACCAACGAGATTCGTGGGTTGGCGTTGAACATGCAATTGGAAAAACGCCGCGTATAGGCGGCAACGTTTGTTCCGGTCGCGGCGCGATTGCCTGACCCCACCGCGGCCCGAAGAAGCGTCGGATACCATGTGCCAGGGACCGCCCGATTCGCTCGCTAGAGCCGTGGTCGGTTGCAAAACAATCGGCCCCCTGATCGGCCCCCCGGTTTTCGCATGGTAGCTTTTCGATCAAGAGATTCCCAATAGGAGCACGGGCACATGACCATTGGCGACACCGCATATGACCGGATCAACGACTACGCATCGGTCAAGATCAGTCTTGCCCGACCGCACGATATTCGGAGCTGGTCGTTTGGCGAAGTGAAAAAGCCCGAGACCATTAACTATCGTACCTATCGGCCGGAAAAGGATGGGCTTTTTTGCGAACGGATTTTCGGTCCCGAAAAGGATTGGGAGTGCGCGTGCGGCAAGTACCGCGGCATGAAATACAAGGGCATGATCTGCGATCGCTGCGGCGTGAAAGTGACCCACTCACGCGTACGCCGTAAACGCATGGGACATATCGAACTGGCCGCCCCCGTCGTTCATATCTGGTTCTTCAAGGCGATGCCCAGCCGCCTCGGTAATCTGCTGAATATGAAAACGACAAGCCTGGAAAAAGTGATCTATTTTCAGGATTATGTCGTGATCGATCCCGGCTCGACCGATCTCGAAAAACAGCAATTGCTGACCGAGGAGGAATTTCGGGCCGTGCGCGATCAGTTTGGCGAAGGGAGCTTCGAGGCCGACATGGGCGCCGAGGCCGTTCGTAAACTGCTCGGCTCCCTCGATCTCGTCGCGCTATCCGATGAACTGCGTGCCGAATTGCTTGAGACACGCTCGAAACAGAAAACCAAGGACATCACCAGTCGCCTGAAGATCATCGAGTCCATTCGCGACAGTGATAATCGTCCGGAATGGATGGTCCTGGACGTGATTCCGGTCATCCCGCCCGACCTGCGGCCACTCGTCCTGCTCGACTCCGGTAACTTCGCGACCAGCGATCTGAACGATCTGTACCGGCGTATCATCAATCGCAACAACCGGCTCCGTAAACTTGTTGACCTGAATGCGCCGGAAGTCATCATCCGCAACGAGAAACGGATGTTGCAACAATCGGTCGACGCGTTATTCGACAATAATCGATGCAAACGGCCGGTCCTGGGCAGCAGTAACCGCCCGTTGAAGTCCTTGACCGACATGATCAAGGGCAAGCAGGGGCGGTTCCGCGAGAACCTGCTTGGCAAACGCGTCGACTATTCGGCACGTAGCGTCATCGTGGTCGGCCCCACTTTGAAACTCCATCAATGTGGCCTACCCAAGAAAATCGCGCTGGAGCTATATCAACCGTTCATTATTCGTAAACTCAAGGAACTTGGCCACGCCGACACGATCAAGAGCGCCAAGAAGATGCTGGAACGTAAAGACGAGGAGGTCTGGGACATTCTCGAGGCGGTGATCCAAAACCATCCGGTGCTGCTCAATCGCGCTCCGACCCTCCACCGCATGGGTATTCAGGCATTTGAGCCGGTCCTTGTCGAAGGGAATGCGATTCATTTGCATCCACTGGTTTGCAAGGGATTCAACGCCGATTTCGACGGCGACCAGATGGCCGTTCATTTGCCGTTGTCGATCGAGGCCCAGGTCGAAGCCCACACGCTGATGTTGTCGACCAATAACATCTTCGCGCCCTCCAATGGGCGGCCGATCATGAGCCCGTCCCAGGACACGGTCATGGGGTGCTACTACATTACGTTGGAGCTCCCGAATCGCATGGGTGAAGGCATGAAGTTCGCATCCACGATGGAGGCGGGTTTGGCGTTCGCCGAGGGCGTGCTCGACCTGCATGCCCGTATCGAACTTCGCTTGCCCAGCAATCGGCGGGCACGCCAGGGAGATCAGCTGACCGAACCGGGAGCGCGTATCCAGACGACCTACGGCCGTATCATGTTCAACATGATGTTGCCCGAGGGGATGGACTATTACAACACGGAACATCGCGGCAGCGATTTGGCGGGAGTGATCTCGGACTGCTATGCCAGACTCGGGCGGCGCGCCACGATCGATCTGCTCGATGATATGAACCAACTCGGGTTCCGGGAAAGTACACGCAGCGGACTTTCGTTCGCGACGGACGACCTGGTCACGCCGAAGACCAAGGCCAAGATTCTGGCGGAAGCCGAGAAAAAGGTCCTCAAGTTCAAGAAGCTCTATGATCGGGGCGTCATCACGGAGATGGAGCGGTATAACCAGGTGCTCGATACGTGGACCCACGCACGTGAGAACATCACCGCGGAAATGATGGCGGTCATGAAAGCCGACGACCGCGGTGGGAAGGGGTATGTCAACCCGGTGTTTCTCATGGCCCACTCCGGTGCCCGCGGTGGCGTCGAGCAGATTCGCCAGCTGGCGGGCATGCGTGGTTTGATGGCGAAACCAACCGGTGAAATCATCGAAACGCCAATTAAAGCCAATTTCCGCGAAGGACTGTCCGTGCTCGAGTATTTCAGCTCAACACACGGTGCGCGCAAGGGCTTGGCCGATACCGCATTGAAGACCGCGGATTCTGGCTACCTGACCCGTAAACTGGCGGATGTCGCCCAGAATGTGGTCGTCACCAAGGAGGATTGCGGCACGACGCAGGGGATCACCAAGGGCGTTCTCTACCGGGGCGAGAAAGTCGAGGTTCGTCTGGCGGATGCCGTCAAGGGACGCGTGAGTCGCCAGAATATCGTCAACCCCGTCACCGACGCTATCATCGTTCGCGAAAACGAACTCATCACTCCCGAGATCGCGCAACGGATCGAAGAACTCGGTCTGGAAAAGATCCAGGTCCGTAGTCCGATGACGTGCGATGCGGATCTGGGGGTTTGCCGCTTGTGTTACGGCATGGATCTTTCGACCGGCTCGATGGTCGAAAACGGTATGGCCGTCGGTATCATCGCGGCACAGAGTATCGGTGAACCGGGCACGCAATTGACGATGCGTACGTTCCATATCGGTGGTACGGTCAACACGAGCGTCGAGGAAAGTGAAACGCACGCCAAGAAAGCCGGCACCGTTCGTTTCACACGCATGCGGTTCGTTACGAACGACGAGGGAAAGAAGATCGTCCTGACACGAAACGGCGAGATCGCCTTGCTCGACCCGAAAGGACGCGAGCTGGAACAATATGAAGTCCCCGCCGGTGCCGAGCTCATGGTCGACGAAAACCAGGAAGTAGCCGCCGGTGCGGTCCTATGCCAGTGGGATCCACACAGCATTCCGATCCTCGCCGAAGTCTCCGGTAAGGTCCGCTACGAGGATATCACGGAAGGCGAGACGCTGCGTGTCGAGAAGGATGCCGGCGGCCATGTGCGTCGCATGATCATGGATCTCAAGGGCGACTTGCATCCCCAGATCGTGGTGGAAGATACGGACGGGCGGGCGCTGGATGTCTACTACCTGCCCGAACGTGCATTTATCGAGGTGGCCGAAGGTGATCAGACCCAGGCGGGTGCCGTGATCGCGAAAATGCCACGCGAAGCGTCGGGGGTCAGTGATATCACGGGTGGTTTGCCCCGTGTCACGGAGATTTTCGAAGCGCGCAAACCCAAGAATCCGTCCGTCATTGCCGAGATCGACGGCCGTGTCGAAATTCTCCAGGAACGCCGCCGTGGCAAACGCGCCATTATTGTTCGCAGCGAATCGGGGATCGAACGTGAACACCTGGTCCCGCACGGAAAACGCTTCCTGGTCCACTCGGGTGATCCGGTGAAGTCCGGACAAGCACTCGTCGATGGACCGCTCGTCCCACACGACATTCTCCGCGTATCGGGCGAAGAGGCGGTGCAGCAGTACCTGTTGCGTGAAATCCAGCAGGTCTATCGAAGCCAGCGCGTTGAAATCAACGACAAGCATGTTGAGATCATTATCGCGCGAATGTTGCGCAAGGTCCGGATCGAGAATGCCGGAGACACCAGCCTGCTGCCTGGACTGACAATGGATCGGTTTGAGTTCCGCGGTGTCAACCAGGAATTAACCAAGTGTGTCAAGATCTCCGAGAAAGGGGATAGCGAATTCGCCGAGAGCTCGATCGTTCCTAAAGAGGTGCTCGAAAAAGTGAATGCACAGATCGAGTCATTGGGTGGCACGCCAGCCCAGGGCGTCCGGCCGCGCCCCGCGGTGGCCGCCACGCAGCTGCTCGGTATCACCAAGGCCTCGGTGCAGAGCTCCAGCTTCATTTCAGCGGCCAGCTTCCAGGAGACCACGAAAGTACTGACCGAAGCGGCGCTCGCCGGCAAGATGGACCACTTGGTCGGCCTCAAGGAAAATGTCATCCTCGGGCATCTGATTCCCGCCGGAACCGGGTTCCGCACCTACCATGACGCCGAGGTGCGGTATCGTCCCGAAGTGATTCAGGAAATGGTGGCACGCACGGACCGCACACTGGAGACGAGCTTCCCGTTGCTTCAGGACACGACCGAGGAGGAAGAACAAACGCCCGCCGTGCCCAGTGACGCCGGTGCGGAACCGGGGGCGGGGGATACCATGGCGGACGGAGACGCGACGATTCCAGAGGCCACGGGCCAAGAAACCGGCGCCCCGGCTGAAAACGCGCCCGCACAACCGGCCGCCGACGAATCGGCGACGCTGGACTCCATGTTTGGCTCGGACAATCCGACGAGCGAATCCTGAGGACCGGTGGCCCGTGATTCACAATGAAGCTGATTGGTGCGCGACCTTGTATGCGTACCGTATGGCCCGCGTCACGGCGTGCCGGTCGGCGCATTGCCCAGTTGCATGCCTTCGCTCAGTGCGTAACCCCGCAGGAACTCCGTGATCGTGAGTGCGCGTTTGCCTGCCGGTTGGATCGATTCCACGGCCAACAGACCGTCGCCGGTGGCTACCCATAGATGCGCGGGGTCGCTCCGCACGACCTCGCCTGGCCCGAAGTCCCGCGCGGACGATGATGAGTCAACCACCGTGACTTCGTTCAGGATGAGCCGCATTGGTTTCGCGTCCCGATTCCATGTGGTGAACGTTCCCGGCCACGGTTTGAACGCACGCACCTGGTTGCGAATGCGTTGTGCGGAATGGCTCCAATTCACATTGCCATCCGCTTTCTTCAGACGCGGTGCACTGGTCGCCTGCGCGGGGTCTTGGCGGATCCCGATCACGCGGTGGCCGTCCCATTCGGCGAGCAGTGCCAGGGCGTCTTGCACGCCTTCGATGCCAAGCCGCGCCAGGCGTTGCTCCAGTTGCACGGCATCCTCACTCGGCGCGATCGGCGTTCGGCGTACCGCGAGAATTGGACCGGCATCCAAACGTGGTGTCATGTGAATGACACTGATTCCGGTCTCCTGTTCGCCATTCCAGATGGCCCAGTTCACGGGCGCCGCGCCGCGATATCTGGGTAACAGTGAGCCGTGCAGATTGACGCCGCCAAGTTGCGTGGTCGCCAGGGTCTCAGCGGCGAGGATTTGGCCGTAGTCGCAAACGACCATCAAGTCCGCTTGATATGCGTCAAGTTGCCTGCGTGCCGGCCCGTCATTGATGTCGTGCGGTGTCCACACCGGTCGAGCACAACGGCGCGCCAGTTCGATCACGGGACTGACCGAAGCTTGCTTGCGGCCCTTACCGCTTGTGGGTGGTCGCGAGATGATGGCCACGACTTCATGTGTGGCCGCTTCCAGTAACGTCTGGAAGGTCGGCACGGCAAAGGGACCTGTTCCCATCAAAATCAATCGCATGGCCTGTCCTTATGGGAAACGTTCCGCGCTAGCAATAGTGGTTTTCCCAACGCAGCAACTCGTTCTCAATCGTCTGAGTATCCGGGATCACGCCCGATCTGCGATCGTTGCGGAATTCGCATTCAAATGCCTCCAGATCATCGTCGATCTCTAGTCGTGCATCGGGCATCATGCGGTCGGGAAACACGATTCCGTCCAAATGGTCGGTTTCGTGTTGAATCACACGCGCGAAAAAACCATCCATTTCACCATTGATTTCGTCCCCATCGAGCGTGAATGCCTGGATATGAATTTGTTTCGCGCGGTTCACGGGGGCATAGAGATCGGGAAAACTCAAACAGCCTTCGCTGCCTTCTTCATGCCCTTTTGGGCGACTGATTACCGGATTAATAAAGACCATTTCCTTGTCTTCCTTGGTAATGGCCCGCAGGTTCACAATGAACAGACGCACTGGGAGATTGACTTGGTTCGCGGCCAAGCCAAGCCCGTCGGCGGCATACATCAGATCGAACATGCGCCGCACGACGGTGACCAGATCTTCGTCGACCCGCTTCACCGTCTTCGAGGGGCGGCGCAGCGTGGGATGTGGATAATGAATGATCCGCAGGGTCGTGGGATCCACCAGTCGAGTCGCCATTTAAGGTAATTCTCCATATTGATCTCGCAGAGGAAAACCGTGCGTTGTTCCTTTCCGTGGCCAGCAAGGCCAGCTCGAGCCTCCGATCGCTTCGGTCCACGAATCTTGCGCGCGAGGGATCAAGAGCACTGTACGCGAAATTTCGCCGGACGTCCAGTCATCGCCGGCCCGCCAACCCCCGTCGTTCACGTTGACGCAAATCGCCTCTCGCGCTAGACTACGGTACGGATCGTGTAACCAAATGCGAATGACGCGCGGCCCACCAGGGAATGATCCCCCCTCGTTCGTTCGCGTTCGCGTCCATTGCCCGGCAAGATGCCCGTAGGTTCCGCGCCGCTAATGGAATCCGCACCCAACGCACTGGAATCATGGCGATTGTGACTAGCAGACCGTCATTGGGACAAACCGAGCTCCAAGCGATTCCCAGCCGTAACCTGCAGGGACGGTGGGCGGACCGGCGAACGCTCACGCGCGAGGTGCCGGCGTGGTTGCTCTCCCTGACGTTGCACTTTGTCCTGATCGTCGTCTTGGCTTTGTTTGTGCGGGTCTCGTACCAAGGCGCCGCAATCGAGGGCGATCGTGGTGGTGGGATCGTGCTGGCGATGGACGTTGAGGGCGAGGCGAAGTATTTTGGTGCGGACCAGGAGTCTCAAGGCGGGCCATCCGCGGCGGCAAGTGAGCAAGCAGAACAAACCGCGTTACCGGCCGGGCAACAGCCGCCAGCTGATTTTGCCGGTATGTTACCCCGCGAAACGGGCGGGGAAAGTGCCGATAACAACGCCGCAGCACTACCATCAGCCAGCGATTTCACGGGCGATTTGCGTCCCTCCGGGGGACGTGTTGGCGGCAATCAGGTGCGTACGGGCGTTTTTGGCGTGGAAGGAACCGGGACCAAGTTCGTCTACGTTTTCGATCGGTCGGCAAGCATGGCAAGCTACGGTGGTCGCCCGCTTGCGGCCGCCAAGAGCGAGCTGATTTCAAGCTTACGCGACCTGAGCGATATCCACCAGTTTCAGATCATCTTTTATAATGACCGACCGATGGTCTTCAATCCGAATCGGCCGCAGCCACCACGGATGCTGTTTGGCAATGATGCGACAAAACGGCTTGCCGAAAATTTCGTCCGCGCGATTGTCGCGGCTGGCGGCACCCGTCATATGGAGGCATTGAAGTTGGCGCTCGGCATGCGCCCCGAAGTGATTTTTTTCTTGACCGACGCCGATGAGCCGGCTCTGACACCGAGCCAACTCGACGATATCCGAGCGCGGAACACACGCGTTGGCGCGACCATCAATGCCATTGAATTTGGCGTCGGCTCGCAACAGACGCGTTTAAACTTCCTGATGCGGCTCGCAAAACAGAATGGAGGCCAGTATGCGTACGTGGACGTTACGCGACTTCCTTCGATTCGCTAGTCCGGTCGCCGGTATTTTCTTCCTTGGCATGCTGTTGGTCTCCGCTGTTGGGGCTGCCGGCGGGACTGCCGACGTGGTTCGGTTCTCCCGGTCCAGCACCCGCGCTCCCGGAAGGCAGACTGGCAAGATCATCGATTACACGGGCAAGCAATTGACGCTCGAGCTGACGGGCGGAAATCGAGTGCGGATCCCCGCGGACCGTGTGCTGTCAATCGATACGACGCGCGTCGAGGCACATCGGGCCGCAAATCGGTTGTTGGCGGACGGTCATCCGGCGCAGGCACTGACGTTATACCGCCGCGCGGTCCGCGAGGAGACGCGTACCTGGATGCGGCGCTGGATTCTGGCTGACACATGCCGGTGTTACGCACAGCTGGGTCAATTGGAGCAGGCGCGAGACACGTTCTTGATCTTGCTTCACAGCGATCCCGATACGCCTTGGTTTGATGCCATTCCCCTATGTTGGACGGCAAGATCCGCGCAGCCGGACGCGGCACGGCGCACACGCGGTTGGCTCGATTCGGCGGAATCTCCCGTCGAAGAACTGATCGCCGCAAGCTGGTTGCTCGCCTCGACGGCCGATCGCACTCGAGCCCTGGAACATTTGCGGAAATTGGCCACCGGATCCGATGCCCGAGTTGCCGGACTCGCGATCGCGCAACGGTGGCGCACGGAGGTTGCAACCGCCACGGCGGAAGACGTAGCACGCTGGAAGGAACAACTGATCGAGTTACCGGCGTCGTTGCGCGGCGGCCCGTATTTTCTTCTGGGTCAGGTTCTCGATCGACTGGGCAGCCGCCAGGAGTCGGCAATCGCATTCATGCGGATTCCGATCCTCTTTTTCAAACAACGCGGTCTGGCCGCCGACGCCCTGTGGGCTGCCGGCCAGCAACTGGAACAACTCAACCAACTCGATGAAGCCGTCAGCGTCTATCGGGAGCTGGCACGCACGCACGATGATAACCCGCTGGCCGCGACCGCGCGCCAGCGGTTGACCGCGTTGGCGCGCAAGAACACGGGAAAGAGAAAT
>CAZSOG010000121.1:0-9109 GCA_964607555.1 uncultured Pirellulaceae bacterium
CAACCCGAGGCCGACGTCCGCGAAGTCTGGGCGGTGGCCATCGCCGACTTGGGCCGACGGAGTCTACTGCCTGCGTCCGGAACGCATGCCGATATGGCGGCATTGGCCGTTCACCACGAAGTGCTGGCAAACCCCGTCTGGCCAATGCCCGGCTTGCTGCAGTGCTTGGCGGCGCTGCCACGCGCGGGATACATGCTGGGGATCGTCAGCAACGCGCAATTCTACACGCCTTTGCTCTTTCCGGCCCTTTTGGACCGCACTCTTGAGCAATTCGGGTTCGATCCGGCGTTGCTCGCCTTCTCCTACCGTTCGCGCCAAGCAAAGCCGGGGTGTCGCCTGTTTCAGACCGTATCGGATACCCTTTTTTCGCGCGGATTGTCGCGCAATGAAGTACTCTATATTGGGAATGACATGCTGAACGACGTGGTCGGTGCGCGGCAAGTCGGGTGGCGCACCGCACTGTTCGCCGGTGATCGGCGCAGCCTGCGCTTGCGTACGTCGGACCCACGCGTCGATGGCGTTGAACCGGATGTTGTCGTGACGCAACTGAATCAAATCGTGGATTGTTCGCACCGTGAAGTAGTTGGACCAGAGAATGAATACGGGAACGGGTAGCCGAATTGGCTTTATTGGGACGCGCTTCGCCGGTACCGACGGGGTATCGTTGGAGAGTGCCAAATGGGCGCAAGTTTTGTGGGACCACCGGCACGTGAGCTACTGGTATGGCGGCAAGCTGGACCGCAGCCCCGACATCAGCATGAGCGTGCCGCAAGCCTATTTCGCACATCCGGACAATGTGTGGATCAACGAACGCGTGTTTGGCTGCCGGACACGCTCGCCGGAAGTTACGCGCCGCATTTATGCCATCGCCGATTTTCTCAAGGGAACGCTCTATGATTTCACCCGCAAGTTCGAAATCGATCTCCTGATCGCCGAGAACAGCTTGACGATCCCGATGAACATCCCGCTCGGCGTGGCACTGACTCAGTTCATCGCCGAGACCGGCTTCCCGACCATCGCCCATCACCATGATTTCTATTGGGAACGGGATCGTTTCTCGGTCAACTCGGCCTGCGATCTGTTGGCCATGGCTTTCCCTCCATCGCTGCCGTCCGTCCAGCACGTCACCATCAACTCGTTTGCCCAACACGAGCTATCGCACCGCCGCGGCGAGTCCTCGGTGCTGGTCCCCAACGTGCTCGACTTCGACCATCCACCGACCGATCCGGATGAATATGCTTCGGATTTTCGTAGCGACATTGGGCTGGCACACGATGACATCATGTTCCTGCAACCGACGCGTGTCGTTCCGCGGAAGGGAATCGAACATTCCATTTCGCTGCTCGCGTCGCTGAATAACCCGAGATGCAAGCTCGTCGTCTCGCATGAATCCGGTGACGAAGGCGATGAGTACATGATGGCGCTGCGCGACATGGCGGAGCACGAGGACGTCGATTTGCGTTTCGTGAGCACGCGCGTGGGCGAGATTCGCACGCTGAATCCGGAAGGCCAACGAACGTATACGCTGGCAGACGCCTACCAGCAGGCGGATTTCATAACCTATCCAAGTCTGCATGAAGGATTTGGCAACGCGCTGCTGGAAGCGTTCTATTATCGCAAGCCGGTTCTCGTCAATCGCTATTCGATCTATGTTGCCGATATCGAGCCACGCGGATCGCGTGTCATTACGATGAACGGATATATCACGCGCGATATCATCGCGCGGGTCCGCCGCATGATCGATGACGAGACTTATCGCGGTGAAACCGTCCAGCACAATTATGAACTCGGTCGCGCTTTCTTCAGCTATTCCGTCTTACGTCGGAAGCTGCGCGCGCTGATTACCAATTTTACCGGCGCTGACGATCTTTGAAGAAGGACGCACAATGACGTGGGATCAGGCGGTCGCGACTCGTCTCCAAGATCGCCTTCAGGAAATCTACGGAGCGCGTGGCAGTGAGTGCTTGGCGCAACTGCGCGCGATACTGGAAAAACACGGTGCGTCGGACCGGCCCGCACGCCCGGCACGCTGGGACCAGCGCGACGTTGTACTGATTACCTACGGCGACCAGATTCGGTCGAAAAATGCATCGCCACTCGCTACCTTGGCACGTTTCCTGGCCGCTGAGAGGTGGGAACCGCTGCTCAATACGGTCCATTTATTGCCATTCTACCCATCCAGCTCCGACGACGGATTCGCCGTGGTTGATTACCGCGCCGTCGATCCGGATATCGGCACATGGCAAGACGTGGAATGTCTGGCACGCCGGCACGATCTGATGATGGACCTGGTTCTCAACCATGTCTCCCCAAAAAACGCATGGTTCCAACGGTTTCTGGCCGACGACCCACGGTACCGAAATTACTTCCTCGAAGTGGATCCGGCCACCGATCTATCTCAGGTTGTTCGCCCACGCAGCCTGCCCCTGTTGACGCCGTTTCCCACGGCGCGCGGAACTCGATATGTTTGGACGACCTTCAGCAAGGATCAAGTCGATCTGAATTACGCGCATCCGGACGTCTTGTTTGAAATCATCGACGTCCTGTTGTACTACGTTGGGCAGGGAGCGCGATTCGTGCGTCTGGATGCGATCGCCTATCTCTGGAAACAGATCGGCACGTCGTGCATTCATTTGCGGCAAACGCACGCCGTTGTCAAGTTGTTTCGTGACATTATCGAGCTTGTTGCACCACACGTGATCTTGCTGACGGAAACCAATGTTCCGCACCAGGAGAATATCCGCTACTTCGGCCAGGGCGATGAAGCCCACATGGTTTACCAGTTCAGCCTGCCGCCCTTATTGCTCGACGCGTTGCTGCACCACGATGCGGGACCATTCAACGGGTGGCTTGACGCACTCGGGACCACAATGCTGCCTGGCACCACCTATTTCAACTTCACGGCATCGCATGACGGTATCGGCGTGCGTCCCCTGGAAGGCCTTGTGCCTCCGGAACGGTTGGCTCAGTTGGTCGCGGCAACACGCACGCGCGGCGGGCTAATCGGGAGCCGCCGCGCCGCGGACGGCGCGGATCTACCGTACGAATTGAATATCACTTATCTGGACGCGCTCAGTGAGCCCGGGGGTGCCGCCGACCTGGATACGGGTGTGCGACGGTTTCTGGCCTCCCAGGCGATCATGTTGGCCATGCGCGGCATTCCGGGCGTGTACTTCCATAGCTTGGTCGGGACACGGAATGACGTTCCCGGCGTGCGCGCCAGCGGCATCGCACGACGTATCAATCGGCACAAATACGATTTGCGCGAGCTGCAAGACCATTTGCGAATCACCGGCACGCCGCAACGGCGCATCTATGCCGCCTACCGACATCTGCTGGCGACCCGCATCGCGCAACCGGCCTTCCATCCAGATGGCCTGCAGCAACCGCTCGATCTTGACCCGCGCGGCCTGATCACATTCATTCGAACCAGCCCGGACGGAAATCAGCGCATCCTGGTGGCCGCGAATGTGACGCCGGAATCCAAATCGCTCGAAATACGCCAACATGGCGAATTCCGGGGCGCGCGCGACCTGCTCTCAGGTCCGGATGGCCAGGGATCGGTGGCCCGGCTCGAACCCTATCAAGTGGCCTGGTATGCCGCTCCCTGAGCCGCAAAACGGCCGGATGGACGGCCCACTGCGCCGTGGCGGCAGGAAACATGGCATGGCGTCACTTGGCGCACGGCATCCGCGTTATCGAGGGCTCCGCGGGAACCATTTTTTCGGGGGAATACGTGTCCGATCCACCGAGCGAAGAGCAAAACCGGTAGGAATCCCGGAAATTCCCGGCAGACACCGTTTGCGAGTTTATGCCGGTCGGTTAAAATGGCGATCGTCATGCGTGCCGTTCTCCTGGAATGAGAGCACCACCCGATTGCGGGGCGGCTTATGCGGGAGCTGCTGGCGGCACGTCTAGTCTACGGTACTGACTCCAGTTTTATTAACATCATTCGATGGGCCGGCCCCAGGGATGAACGGCCGAACAGGCGGCGGGTTCCGGTTCCTGGTGTGCGTGGTGGCGCGCGGGCGCGTTTTCGCGCGTGCATGTTGCGACGGATAAGCGGAGTGCGCGGCGGTTTTCCTTTTCATTGCCCTCTTTCTTTTATTGCTAACAAGAAACTTGGTGGACTGTCGTGGATAGAATATCCTCTGCGCCGCGTGATTCGTCCGTTCCCGAACAAGTATCCAAGGAGCTCGTTCGCCTTTTCAAGTTATTGGCGGACGAGACGCGTTTGCGAATCCTTTACTTTCTGTTGGAAAACGCCGAACTCAATGTGCGTGCACTGTGCGAACTGCTCGATCAAAGCCAGCCGGCGGTAAGCCATCACCTGGCATTGTTGCGGGTCGACGGGTTGATCGAGTGCCGGCGTGAGGGGAAGCACAATTTCTACCATATTCTGCCGGACCGATTTGGCCAGTTGATGGGCATGATGTGTGCGTCGATTCCGGGCGGGAAAAGTGAAATCCACTTTGACAATTGGACGTTGTCACAAGTACCATCCGACACCCCGCAATCGTGAGCCGAGTCGCATGCCAGCATTTGTTCATCAGCGGCATAAGCACCCGGGTCAGCTGCCAAGCACGTGCGACTTGGTGCTCGCTTGTCCGCCGTTGCACAGCGGGGTGAACGCATCGCGCATCATTCGCCTGGCGGGGTGTTGCGGGGTGCGGCGCGTCATCGCACGTGCGCCGTTTCGCATCGACCGAAAGATCGCGCGCGACGCGGTCGAGCACGTACCGGTCGAGCGTCACCGGTCGTTACTCCCCGTCTTGAAGCGTCTGAAACAGGCGGGCTATCCCCTGATTGGCCTCGAACAAACGAGCGATTCGGCATGCCTGTATACGTTCCAATATCCCCCGAAATGCGTGCTTGTGGTTGGCCACGAACGGCACGGGCTAGACCCGGAAACGCTGAGTATTCTGGACTCGGTCGTGGAAATTCCGACATATGGACTTCCGTACAGCTACAACGTCGTGACGGCGGTCGCGATGGCACTTTACGAGTACGGCCGGCAGCATGGGGCGGCATCGATTGCCGGGGACGGATTGACCGGGCGGGATGCGCGGGAATAGACTGTCTGTTTCCCAGGTTGCGACGCACCGGTTTGGTGACCAGGTGAGCGTCGGAGTGGGAAGCTCATGCCGAGTAACCGGAAACGTGTTCGGTGGGAGCCTCGTTCTCTCACGTGTTCGTGACCGTCAGCAATGGCCTCAAGCCGTCCAGTTCGGCGTGCTCGCCGATGGCGTCGTGCGCATTGGCCGGCAAACTCCGTGGAGATGTATTCCGTGCCTGGTACCAGTGTGATTGGGTTGCAGTGGGGTGACGAAGCGAAGGGCAAACTTGTCGATCTGCTCACGGATCGGTTGGACGTGGACGTCGTCGTGCGCTATCAAGGCGGCGCGAACGCCGGCCACACGGTCGTGCTGGGCGACGCGACATACAAGCTGCATCATATACCAAGCGGCATTCTCTCGGCGGGCGTGCGCAACGTGGTCGCCCCGGGCGTGGTGCTGAACCCCGCCACTCTGATCGAAGAAATCGACGGTCTCACGGCACGCGGGATTGATGTCGCCGATCGCCTGCTGATCAGCGACCGAGCACACGTTGTTTTTCCCTGGCATATTGCCGAGGATCGCGCGTTAAACGCGGGTGAAGTGGACGGCGAAAGCATCGGCACCACACTTCGCGGAATTGGTCCGTGCTATCGCGACAAATATGGCCGCACGACCGCGATCCGTCTTGGGGACCTGTGCTTCTCCGATCAGCTCAGATCAGAGATCGAACGAATCGTGGGGATCAAGCGGCGGACGCTGGCCGGGTTTTCGGAACATGTGCGTGCCGAAGAACTGGATCCAGACGAGATCTACTCGCAGTACACGGCTTATGCGCAAAAACTACGTCCGATGGTGGCCGACACGACCCGCTATTTGCTCGATGCGGTCGAAGCTGATCGGCGCGTCTTGTACGAAGGCGCCCAGGGCTCGCTGCTGGACATTGATCATGGCACGTTTCCATTTGTCACGAGCAGCAACAGTTCGGGCGTGGGGGTCTCGGCCGGTTCGGGCGTACCGGCGCGGTGGATCAATCGTGTTTATGGGGTGGCCAAAGCATATACGACGCGCGTGGGTGGGGGCCCGTTTCCGACGGAGCAAGACAACGAGACGGGCGCCCAGATTCGCGAATTGGGGCATGAGTATGGCACGACCACGGGGCGGCCGCGTCGGTGCGGGTGGTTCGACGGCGTGGCCGTCCGTTACACGTCCCGATTGGGTGGCATCTCCGGGATCTCGCTCATGATGATGGATGTGGTGAGCCAGTTGCCGGAAGTAAAAATCTGCGTCGCGTACGAGTTGGATGGCGAGCGTATCGACTATTTTCCCAGCCGGCTGGAGCAGTTGCGGCGCGTCCAACCCGTTTTCGAGACACTTCCCGGCTGGCAACAGGACGTGACGCAAGCACGCTCGGTTGATGAACTGCCGGCCGGCGCGCGGCGGTTTATCGAACGGATCGAGGAAGTTGTTGGGCGTCCGGTTTCGTTCATCTCGGTCGGACCGGGTCGAACGCAAACGATTTTTTCCGAATAGCATGGTGGATCATTGCCGCGGACACGTGGACACCGATGGTTGGCTCCGATTCGGCGTGGGCCCGATCAACCCGGTGTGGTACCGCACTTGTTTTCAGCAACCAGATTTTGGCACCGACCGGGCATTGGCCGTGCCACGTCGTGGGCACGGACCGTCCGCGGTGGTCACCGGGGCGAGTCGTGCAAGAAAAACGAGCGTCAACATGCCGTCTGCTGAAACCTCGCACAAGCAAAACGCATCGCTGGACGATGTTCCAAAGGACCAACGTCCACGCCATATCGCGATCATCATGGACGGCAACGGCCGCTGGGCGCAACGACAGAACCTCCCCCGAATCGAAGGCCATCGCCGCGGCGTGGCCAGCGTGCGACGCACGGTCGAGGAAGCGGCCCGAATCGGTATTGATCAACTGACATTGTATTGTCTTTCCAGCGAAAACTGGAAACGTCCCCCCCACGAACTCGAGTTCCTCATGCACTTGCTCGAGCAATACATGATCGAGGAGCGCAATATGATCATGCGCCAGAACATCGTGGTGGACGTGATCGGGCGGCGTGACGGGATCCCGGACCGCGTGCTCAAACAGATGGATAAGACGATTGAGCTGAGTGCCGGCAATTCGGGTACGCGGCTCTGTCTGGCGATCAATTACGGCGGCCGTGGTGAAGTCGTGGATGCCGTCCGCAAGATCGCGCAGTGCGTGGCGCGCGGCGAGTTGGAACCGGGACAGATCAGCGAACAGACGATTTCGGACCGATTATATACGGCGGGCATGCCCGATCCGGATCTGGTGATCCGCACGGCCGGCGAAATGCGTGTCAGCAATTTCCTGCTCTGGCAGATCAGTTATGCCGAGTTATGGGTGACGTCGAGATGCTGGCCCGAGTTTCGCGAAGAGGATTTACACGAAGCAATCCGCACATACGCCGGCCGCGAACGGCGTTTCGGCGGCCTGTGGCATGATGGGGGCTGTGCATCTTGTTAAGATGGCGACTATTATCGGCGGCGGTCATCTTGACCGTTCTCCTCGGCTTGCTGCATCTCGATTTTCATCATCCGCTCGGCGCGCCGGGTGTCTGGCTGCTGCCTCTCATCCTGTTGGCCACGGTGCTGATCGCCAGCGAAATGCTCGATTTCTGGCGTGCACGCGCGGATTGCCCCACGCATTGGCCCGTTTATTTCGGCGCGCTGATCGTGGCCGTGGCAACGTGCGTACCCATGCTGACAAGCATCGGTCGTTCGGCGCCGGCGATCGGCACCGCGTCCGCAACCGGAACCCTGCCCGATACGCTGGTGGACTCCGCGGCGGCCCAGCGACAGGACGATGGGCCAGCAACGCGCCGGCGCACACTGCATCGAACACAAACGCGTTCCCTGGGTTCGCTTGATTGGACTTGGCTCGGCTTTGTCGGCGCGTTAGGACTGGTGGTTGCCGGTGAGATGGGGCGCTACACCGGACCCGGACGTGCGACGTCGGCGATTGCGTTGGGCGTATTGGCGATTACCTATGCAGGCGTCTTACCAAGTTTTCTCGTCCAATTACGGTTATGGCACGATGCACGCTGGGGCATGAGCGCACTGGTCTCCTTGCTGCTCGTGGTCAAGGCGGCCGACACCGGCGCTTACTTCACCGGGCGCGCGCTGGGCCGGCATAAGCTCGCCCCTGTTCTTAGTCCGGGAAAGACAATCGAGGGCGTGGTGGGAGGGCTTGCCGCGGCGATCGCCGCGGCCTGGCTCTGCTACGCCTGGCTTCTCCCGCGCGTGATGCAATGCGAGACCATACCAAACCACGCGTGGCGCTGGGCACTTTACGGCGCGATTATCATGGTTGTCGGTCTGCTCGGCGATCTCGCGGAATCGCTCTTCAAACGCGATGCGGAACGAAAGGACTCAAGCCGCTGGCTGCCTGGTTTGGGTGGCGTACTCGATATTTTCGACTCCGTCTTGTTCGCGGCACCGATCGCTTATTTCTGTTGGGCACTCCGGTTGATCGGGCCTCGTTAGAGACCTTATGGGCGGAAATGTGAGTTTTGTTCATATTGTGCGGTTGCGGCGGGCTGGAATCGGCTTTCCGTTTCAATCCATAAAGTATTGTGACACAACCAGTTGCGACTATAAGATGACTCGGATCGCGGGCGCGGGATCGTCATGAGGGGCAGCAATTAGCTATAGTTGAATTGGTTGTAGTCTAAACATCCTCTGGAGTTTCACGGCGACCCATTTGGTCGCGTCACTTGCATGTCTGAATCAATCATCTCGCTTGACGAGCCGGAGTTCGTGCTGGCCCTGTTCGGGGCTCGAGATCAGAATCTGTTGGCGATTCGCGAACAGCTGGGCGTCACGATTACGCACCGGGACGGCAACATACGGATTTCCGGCCCGGCGGATGCCGTGCACCGTGCCACCGCGGTTTTGGAGCGGCTCAAGGACCGGGTCGAGCGTGCGGAAACGGTCGCGGTCGACGACGTGGCCCGTCTTCTGGGCGAGGCGACCGGTCGCACGCCAGCGGTGGCGGACCAAAC
>CAZSOG010000122.1:0-9093 GCA_964607555.1 uncultured Pirellulaceae bacterium
TTTTGGACGGCAGCTTAACGGGACGCGTTTTTGCTGATGATTGTCGCGGTTTTGATTGACGTGGTCGACGGTCCTTTGGCGCGGCTGGTTGGCGTGCGTGACGTTTGTGCGGAGATCGATGGTCGCAAGATTGACGATCTGGTCGACTATTTGAATTACACGTTCCTGCCCATCATGTTGCTTTGCCATGCCCATTGGTTGCCGGAGCCGGTAATGATCTGGGCCGCGGCGCCGCTGCTGACGAGCCTGTTCGGATTCGCCCATACGGGCGCGAAACAAGACACGGCAGGGTTCTTTCGAGGCTTTCCATCCTACTGGAACATCGTCGTGTTTTATGTGGCGGTTTGGCTGCGCCGCCTGGGCCCATGGCCAGTACTTGCGGTTGTGTTGTTTCTGAGTTTGTTGACCGTGCTGCCGGTGCGCATGGTCTACCCGAATCGGGCACCCCGCTGGAAGGGACTGTTCATCGGCGGTGGCTTTGCCTGGCTACTGACGCTGCTGGTCCTGCTGGCACAATACCCGGATGCTACCGGTGCGTGGATCGCGATTTCGCTTGTCTACCCGGGATTCTACGTGACTGCGTCGTTGTATTTGGCCTGGTCCGAGCGGCGTGCGCGGCCTGCGTCCCGCGCCGACTGACGGGCGCTCCCGATCGATCGGGCGGCTCAGTTCGCGTTGGCCAGCGGCAGACTATCCGCGGACTTTTTTTCCGTGGACTTGCCGGCTTTTTTCAATGCATTCAGGACCGTCTGTTGAGCCAACGGGCCATCGAACGTAATGGGAGGGCCACCGGACCCCGGAAAGATCGCCAGAAATGGAATACCGTGGCCCGTATTCCCCAGCTCGTCCATCAACGCCTGGATCTCTTCGAGCGAATCCTTGTTCGTGTGGGCTTGCAGCGTGACAACGTGGTTCTTTTCCACCAGATCTCGTGTTGCTTGTCGATTCAAGGCGACCGCCTCGTTGGTTTTGCAGGTTGCTCACCAGTCGGCGGTGAAATCGACAAGCACCGTGCGTCCTTCCGCCAGATGCCGGTCGAGCGTCGCGCGCGAGAAACGCTCCCAAGGAAGCTGTCGTGCCTTGTCGACTTTCACGATCGTGAATGAGACCCAGACGAAAAACACGATCATGACGATCGCCGTGCCCCACGATCGTATACGCTCGAACAACGCGGCAGTGACCGCGGTGCGGCCGATCCACCAGCATGCCACACTGATTCCCACCATCAGGGTGACGGTCGGGATGATCAGGTCTTCGCGCAACGAGTTGAGCAGGAAGACGGCCGTCCCCATCAGGACGAACCCCAATATTTGCTCGAACGTCGTCATCCAGTCACCTGGTTTGGGCAGCAAGCGGATGAACGTGGGGAACGCACCGACCAACAGATAGGGTGATGCCATGCCCAGCCCCATCGAGGTGAACAGCATGTAGGTGAGCCAAGGCGGCTGGGTGACGGTCCAGCTAATCAATGGGATCACCAGCGGCCCCGCGCAGGGCGTTGCCAGCAGCGTCGTCAGAATCCCCTTGCTGAAAGCGCCCACGGCCCCTTCGCGCTCGGCCATGCCCTGGGCAGCTCCCGAGCTGACGAATCCGGGGATGGGCACTTGCCAAACACCCAGAAACGCCAAACCGAAGGCAAACACGATCCCGATCATCGAGATCGTGAACGCCGCGTTGTTGAATTGCTCGCCCCACCCTTTGTGAAAGACGGCGGCCAAGGTGGCGAGGATCAAGAACACGAATATGAGGCCGAACGAGAACCAGAGGTTCAGCGAGAAAATCTCCCAGCGTTTGCCGCCTGCCTGTTGAACAAACGCCATCAGTTTCAGACCGAGCACCGGCAGGACACACGGCATCACGTTCAGAATCAACCCGGCCAGGAAAGCGAGCGCCAGGATCGTCCAACGTGACTTGCCTGTAAGCCAGTTTTTTTTCGCCGCCGCCGGCTGCGCATCGGCATGCTCGGCAATTGTCGCGGCCAACTTGGCGACCCGGTCGTAACTGGTCGGCCGAAACGACAAGGGGATCTTACCCGCCTGCCTGTTGGCCCCAACCTTGATGCTGACTTCAAAGTCAAGTCCGGCTGGATCGTCACACGAGGCGTGGGTGCAGGTCTGATAGCCAATGCTGCCCGCAATCGGATATTCGCCCGGTTTCGTTCCGACCGGTACCTCGATCGGAAGTGTCCAGGTTACTTCCTCTTCGTGATAACGGAGAATCGGCTCATCTTTTATCCCCGATTCCTCTTCCGTCGGTTTGGCGGACGCCTGCGGGGGACCATGCTGAAACCCCGAGGTCTTGCGCAAGATAATGAGCGTTGGCTTGGCCACTTTCTTCGGGTCGGTCGGGGCGTAGGCGTAAACGTGCCAGTCCCCGCCAAGTTTCGCGGTCAGAACGAGATTGATCGTGCTTCCCGACGCCGTGACTCCCGGTTCAACATACCCTTGGATAGTGATGCGCGCATCCGCCGTCTGAAATGCACCCGTCGTTGTTTTGGCCGCGAGATAACCGGCGAATTTCGCGGTCGCGGTTTCGCCGGAAACAAGTTCACACGCCCCACCTTCCACACATGCCTGGCCGTTGAGAACGACTTCGATCTGTAACCTCTTGGGATCTGACCCGGCGGGCACCTTGATCGGTGCCGTCCACGTTACGTCACCGGTAAACTCCTCCACGGAGATATCCTGAAACGCTGGATCCTGGTGCACCAGTGGATCATGGTCCGGCTGAAATGGTCCCGCCAACTTCACGGTCGCTGTTTTACCGAGCTGAATTTCAGTCCGGATCGGCCCGCCCGCCGGTTGCGTCGTCGAGTAGATATGCCAACCCGGTTGGATTACCGCGTGCACGGAAAGCTCACCGCTGGACGTACCCTCCTTGACCCGAAAACTGGCGTCGAGCGTGACGCGTTTGCCATCGGCTCCGAAATCGGCTCCAGGCATTCCGCCGAGCCCCGGGAACCCACCGAACGATCCTCCGACATTCGGGGGGGGAACAGCAGGGGGACTATCGAGCCGGGGCGGGACCTGCGCCCAAGCGGTTAGGGGCAGCCATCCGCAAACCAACACGATGGATGCTGCTATTTGAATCAGGCGCGCCAGGCGGACACGGGTCGGATATGCCATATTGATTAGACCATTTGCGTGATTAACGAAGTTTGCAACGATTTTTTAGATTCTAGCGGCTCGATTCACACTCGGTCAACGGCAACCGTGCCGCGCCGCAACGTGCCATGCGTTTCTTCTTGACGACGCACAGTCTCTCCGGTACTTACGCAATTAACTCGAAAAGGGCCCACACTGTTTTCCGTGCAGCCGCAATCATCGATCCAATCGTTGGTCCACGCACCAAATTTGACCGCTGGCTGCTCGCCCCCCTTGTCAAAACACATTAAATGAGCAGGATACGCTATGTTTGTAGAGTTTAACGATATCGATTCAACGGCGGTCACCGACCATTACCGGGTACGGACCGCTTGAGCTTGGTGGTCATACGAATCCATGAAAGAGGCGGTCGATGAGTATTTTGCGAAACGTCCTTGGAGTATTCTGTTTGCTAACGTCCTGTGCCACCCTTCTATCAGCGGAGCCACCGACGAAATCAGAGGAGTCGGGACCGAAAACGACGGTCACGGCGGCAACGCCCGGCGCGGAATCGACAAGTCACGCGAAGTCATCCAGTGGCAGCACCACGACCTCATCAAAGTCTGGCAAACCACCTTATTCGGTGGTATTGAAGGACGCCCAGGCGGTACCGGGAGTGATCAACGTCTACAAGAAGGGCAACCGGGTCTTTGCGGAGCTATCCTCAGCGGACTATGCGACCGAGTACATCGTCCTGATTTCCATCGCGCGCGGCATCGGGCGAGAGCCGGTACTCGGCGGCTTCAGTTGGATTTTTGGCGACGACTGGGTATGGAAGTTCCGCAAGGTGGACGACCGTGTCCAGGTGGTACGGCGCAATGTCCGATTTCGGGCGAACAAGCAAAGTCCGGAGGCCACCGCAGTCAAGGCAGCATACACGGATAGCGTGCTGTTTTCCCTGCCGATCATCACCAAGGGCCCCAAAGGCGGGGACCTGGTCGACTTGAATTCGATTTTCATGAGCGATTTGCCACGGATTTCCCGGTTCTTGCCGGGGTTCATCTTCTCATCGATCAAGTCGACTTGGGCATCGATCAAGGGTTTCAAGGACAACCTGCAGCTGGAGGTGGCAGCGACCTACTCGTCCAGCGGCCGGATCGAAATTGACTCGATCCCCGATTCACGCGGTGCGACGATCAATGTCCATTATTCACTGAGCCGGGTACCGAACACGGGCTATGTGCCACGGCTGGCGGATGATCGGGTGGGGTATTTTGTCACGGTCGTCAAGGACTACTCGAAGCAGAGCGACCGGGACCAGTTCGTGCGTTATGTGAACCGCTGGCAACTCCAGAAACCGCCGGGGGCGAGCGGAACGCCGACGCCGCCGAAGAAACCGATCATCTTCTGGATTGAGAGGACAGTTCCGTTCGCTTACCGCAAGCCGGTGCGGGAAGGGATCGCGGAATGGAACAAGGCGTTCGAGGCCGCCGGTTGGCTCAACGCGATCGAGGTGCGGCAACAGCCGGACGATGCGACCTGGGATCCCGAGGACATCAACTACAACACGTTTCGTTGGATCACGTCCGATGCGGGGTTTGCCATGGGGGCGTCGCGGGTCAACCCGTACACGGGCCAGATCTTGGACGCCGACATTATTTTCGACGCGGATTTTCTGTTGTATTGGAAACGCGAATTCGAGACATTGGATCCCCACGCGATCGCCGCGATGACCGGCGGGCCACGCACGCGTGATGCCAAGGGGCAAGCGACGGCCGAACTGTTGTTAGGTGCCGCGCCGCGCTACCACGCATGTTGGCTGGCACATGGCATGACACGCCAGATGGCCGTCGGGGCCGCGGCCGTGCAGGCGGAAGCCGATCCCAAAAAAGCCGCGGAATTGCAAAACAAGCTGATCATGCAAGGCCTGAAAGAGACGGTCATGCACGAGGTCGGGCATACGCTCGGCTTACGCCACAATTTCAAGGGCAGTCGATATCTCTCGCTGAAGGACTTGAACGACGTCCAGAAGGTTCGCCAGCATGGCATGGTGGCTTCCGTCATGGACTACAACGCCACGAATATCGTGCCGAAGGGGATGAAGCAAGGCGATTTCTTCGCCACGACGATCGGACCGTACGACATGTGGGCGATTCAATACGGATACAAGCCCTTGTCCGGCGGCACCAAGGGCGAGGTCAAGGAGCTCCAAAAGATCGCCGCGCGCAGCGGCGAGCCGGCCTTGGCCTACGCGACCGACGAAGATACGACCTCGATCTCGCCGGATCCCGATTCCAATCGTTTTGACTTGGGCAAGGATTCGCTGGAGTGGGCGCGGGCGCAGGCCAAGCTGGTCGCCGATGTCATGCCCGGCCTGATTGATCGGATGACCAAGCCGGGTGAGGACTACACTCGAGCGCGGCGCGCGTTCAACGTGTTGTTGTCACAGCATGGATCGGCCATGTATTTCGTGACGCGCTATGTCGGTGGGTACTATACCAGTCGCAGTCACAAAGGGGACAAGGACGCCAAACCGCCCTTGCGACCCGTCGAGGCGGCCAAGCAGCGTGCCGCGCTGAACCTCGTTCTCGACCAGGTGTTCGGTCCCAAAGCGTATACGTTCCCGGCCGGCATCTACGCCTACTTGATGCCCTCCAACTGGCAACACTGGGGCGTGTTGTACGACTCGCGGCGCGATCTTCCGCTGCACGAAGTCGTCTTGATGTGGCAATCTCGAATGTTGGACCATCTCCTGTCCTCGCTGACACTCGAGCGGATATACGATGCGGAGCTTGTGACGCCGGCGAACCAGGACGTGCTGACCTGCGCCGAATTGCTGGAGCGAATGACAAAGTCGATATTCGCGGAGGTCGGGACGATCAAGCCCGGCAAGTACACACCTCGTCGCCCCGCGATCACCAGCCTGCGTCGCAACCTGCAACGTGAGTACTTGCGCGAGTTGTCGAATCTGGCGCTGGGACGCACCTTGGCACCGGCGGATTGCCAGAGTATCGCCGGCACGGAGCTCGCCGATCTCAAGACCCGTATCGATGCCCAACTGGCCGCGAAAGTCTCGCTCGATGGTTACACACGCGCGCATCTTCGCGAGACCGCACAACGGATCCAGAAAGTGCTTGATGCACGGATCATGGCGGTCAGTCCCTGATCGCCGCTCCCCGTTTTCCTCGGCTGCATGGCATGGTATGGTGGACATTGAAAAAGCTCCGTGGCCAGCGTACGAGGAGAGACGCGCCGTGAAGATGATCATTGCCATTATTCAGCCGACGAAGCTGAAAGCCGTGCGGGAAGCGCTCGTGAAAATCGGCGTCGAGCGCATGACAGTATGCGATGCCCTGGGGTTCGGCCGGCAGCGCGGCCAGACGGCCGTCTATCGGGGCATCGAATACAAGACGCACTTGCTGCGCAAGATCGAGCTGGAAATCGCCGTCAACGATGACTTCGTCGACCGTACGATCGAGACGCTCACGAATGTCGCGCGGACCGGTCCGGAGGGCAATATCGGGGACGGCAAGATCTTCGTTCTGCCCCTGGAGAACGCAACACGGCTGAGCGACGAGGTCATTGGACCAGAGGCGGTCTAGACCGTTGATCGGTGGAAACACCCCCTGCCTCCGTTTTGGCACTTAACTCGTTGGGCGGCATAGGTAGAGCGGTTCTCTGAACCGCGCCAGGTCCCGTCGAACGCTCGGATTCTTCCGTGTGGAAACGCCCCCTGCCTCCGTTTTGGCACTCAACTCGTTGGGCGGCATAGGTAGAGCGGTTCTCCGAACCGCGTCAGGTCCCGTCGAACGCTCAGCTTCGGGGCACTGAATCGCACACCTGCTCATTCGGTTTGCTCCTGCCCAGCAAACAAAAGGATCGTTTGCCAGGGTGAACCTTCTTGCCCAGTTCACCAAGATGGAGGCAGACGCCGTTTTTCCACGCGTCTGCCCGCGGGTCCTGCATCCTCTCATGATCCCCCCTTCATCGTAGAGGGGCGCGTGACTTCCGCACCAAGACGGCCAGAAAACGCGGCCGCCAGCGTCTATTCTTCGGCGTCGCCTGGCACTCCGGGAACACCGTTCTCGTCCGGGGACAATTCCGGCAGCCCGTAACGCTCGTGTGCGCCGAGGACGTAGATGTCGTCAAACTCCGTCTGATCGACATCGCGGCGTAGCAGTAGGTAAGTTGCCGCGACCGCGGACCAGAAGAAACTGTACCGATACGCCGATGCCACGGTGAAAACGAGTCCGTTCAACAGTTGAATAATGTTAGAGACGATTAGCATGAGGCCCGCATTCGCCGTGCGGAGTTCCTCCAAGCGCGCGTTGCCGGCGCCCCACGAAACGGCCCAACCGCCGAGCGCGACAACGCCCTCGGCGAACACCTGGACTAATAGAAATCCGGCCGATCCCAACAGCAAGGCCAGCAGCGCATAAAACAAATACCGCAGCGGACGACCGAACGTGTAGCTGTAGGATCGCTGGGTCGCCTCGAAGATGTCCCCCATCTCCTCGACACTGGTAACGCCCCACATCAGCGGCCAACCGACCGCCAGACCGAGCAGCAGGATCATCATCAACAAACTGCCCACCAATACAAAGAACCACAATATGCCCGCGATCAAGACACCCATATCCCATCGCATCAGCCAACCGATCGGCAGACACAACACGACGACGACGACGATTCCCAATAACGGAAACAGGGGAGCGCCGAAATAGGCCGCGAACCGTTTCATGGCGAATCCCAAGGACTCGAACATCCCTTCGCGATCATTGCGCCCCAATCGCACCGCCGCCATCCGCGTCATGGCGCCGCCCAAAACCGACCAAATCAACAGCGTCCAAACCCCGCCGATCAGGTAGTATGCGAACAACGGCCACGTGATCTTACGTTCGAACAGGTGGCGAAACGGCTGTAAACCGTCCGTGAAGACCTGCTGCATGGGTCCGGTCCAGCGCAGGCCTTGGATGGGGATCACGCCCGGTGTCGAAACGACGCGCTGCCACGCCCGGGGCTGCGTCGGCCAAACGTAAGGGGCCTCCTTTAGGTTGTACGCCATCGACTCGTACGCCATCGACTCCCGGGCCTGCGTCGGCCAAACGTGACGGGCCCCGATCTCCGGCGCGACTTGAACGTCCGCCACTTGGTCTGAAAGCACCAACTCGCCCGCCAACCAACCGATGGGAGTCAACAAGACGCCCAACGTTGCTAACGCCAACATCGGCATACTGATGGCAAGCGAAAAGGAACGGAAGATCATCAACCATGGAAAAACTTCCGTCCACGCAACCGCTCGTATTTCGGATGGGTCTGCTGTCATTTTCCGTAACTCCCCACACATTACTCGGTGTATCGCCAACGACGGATGAGCCGCAATCTGAAAGCTGTCCAAAAGGCCCATTCGATTGTAACACTTTGAGCGGGGCGAGCGGTATACGGGCCGGCGGGGATGGCGCTCCCAATTCCGGGCGCGCCGACGCCTGGTCAACCAGCCGCCCTGGTGGCAAGCAGCCTGGCGTTCTCCGTCAATTGGCGGGGCTGCCAATTTGACACGCCCACCCGTGAAGGCGCTGGTCCACGCCGCGAATGCAGCACCACAGTTTTTCCCCAAGTCGTTATTCAGCAATAACTTACCAGCAAAACGCAAGCCTTTGGCACACCGCTTGCTTAGGAAGGGGGGTCAAGACGACCTCTGTCAGAATCGCGTGGCGGGACCGAGTGTCGGCATGAAATCGGATTGCCGGGCGAGTTTTTCGCACGGTGATAGTGCCATAAACAGTGCAACAAGATCGCAGCTCACAGGAGGAATCCGAACGTGGCGAAACAGATGGTTTACGATGACGAAGCCCGGTTGCCGTTGCTCACGGGTGTTGAAAAACTGACTCGGGCGGTTCGCAGTACGCTGGGGCCGCGTGGACGCAATGCGGTTCTTGATAAAGGCTGGGGCTCGCCCAAAATTACCAAGGACGGCGTGACCGTCGCCGAAGAAATCGAACTGGATGAC
>CAZSOG010000123.1:0-9061 GCA_964607555.1 uncultured Pirellulaceae bacterium
TGTTGATCAGTGAAGATTAGTGTTCCTTGATAACAGATGTCGTGAACGGCTACCTTATTTCTTATTTCTAATTTTCCCCCCACCCACTATTTCTTTGGCACGACGCCGCGGTCGATCAGCATGTAACCCGACCAGAAGAACGGGTGCTCGGTTTTGAATGCCTGATCATCCGTGGGTGGTTCGATCCGTGGTTCTTCCGAAAAAATCAGATCATTGGCCATCGCCAGGTGCACGGCCCGCTGCCAGGCCGAGCTGGCGGACCGATTCGGCAGTTCGCGCATGAATTCGCGAATCAAATCGCAGGTAGCACGTCCGCCTTCCGGCCAACGACTCAGGAGGATCGTGCGTGTGCCGGTCGCCATCAGGCCGCAAGCCGCGAGGAATATCTCATCGCCGGCGCCACCTTTCTGCAGCCCGCTTTCGGCCGCGGAATGAAAGCCCGGCAGGACGATCTGGTCCGGACTGCCCCAGGGCAATTGCATCCATTGGGCAAGGCGTCCCGAAGCCTTGCCACGATCCAATGCCATGGGCGCCCACGCATACGGGCTGGCCGCGTCCAACGCAATGTCATTCATGACAACCAGACGATCCAACGTCGTCGCATACAGGGAAGAGGGCGGAAACGGGTTATTGGGGACGGCGAATACGTTCGGGTCGTCAGCCTGCATTTCCTTGAGCATACTGAGCGTCAGAGCCGTATCCGCCTGCGTGAAAAGGCGTCCGGCAACGACGGCCGTGTCGGCGATCCGTTTGCGTGGCTGCCGATCCGGAACGGCCAGCGACAATGTCGGCGCGTAGCAGATACGCACTTTGTTGATCAGGGGTTCACGCTGCGCGCCCTCGCCCACTTGGAGCGCCGCGAACGGGACATACCACAACGTTCCCTCCGGCACGATGATCAGCTCTTCAAACGCGTCCCAGACATCCGGTGCCGCATTGACCGTAAGTTGATTCAGTAGTTCCGCGGAGGTATCCTTCCAGCTGGTTTGACTCAACGTCTCGGTCGTCAACAATTGATCGCGTTGGTAGAGTCCCATTTCGCGCAGTAGTTTGGCGATGTTTGCCGTGATTTTCGCGGGCGACTTCAGCTCCCATGTCTGGTACTGCGCGTTATCCAACATGAACGCATAGGTGCTTTTAGGAGTTGAAATGAAGGACATGATGCGCTGGCCGGGCGCGAGTTGTTGTTTGATAACTTCGATATCAGTCACGGGTGGAAAAACGGCGCTCGTTGCTTCCGGTCCCAAGGCAATCGCGCTCAACAGCGTCTCTTGCGTGGCACCGACATGGCCGAGTTGCTGCAGGAGGATCGTCTGTTTCTTGATCTGATCCGGCGCGGACGGCACACGTGGCAAGGCTGCCAACTGGGTGCGTATCGCCGCGGCTTGGCGCGACATGTTCGCCAGCGACGGGTGATGGGTCAACAGCGTTTGGCGAAGCGGCAGTGCACTGTCCGGCATGGCGGTCAACGGTGCTTCCACGATCCAACGCAAGTTCAAGAGTCGCCCCCCCAAGGGGAGCGTACCGTAGAAGCGCCGGCGGCGCAATTGGTCACTGATACGCAAGGCATTGTCCAGTTCCTTGCGATCAATGACAACTTGCAGCCAATGCTCGTATGCCACCACGGTTGGAGCCGTCAATGCCGCTAATGACTCCATCGGATCAAGTAACCAGTCCTCGGCCGTCGGATCGCGCAGGACGGACGCGTAAAGCGACTCGGCACGATGCGGCTCGAGGGCACCGGACACGAACAAGTGATCGGCCAAGGAAATCTGGAATGGCCACGTTGATCCCGTGCGTGCAAAACGCATCGCGCTGGTAAGCGCCGTCAGTGCCGCCGCCGAGTCACCACGCAGGAAATTCGCGTGCGCCAAGACATACTGATAGCGGGCCCCAGCGGCACCACGTGACATCTCGCGCCGGCGTAACAGACGTGCGACCTGGTCCAGGAGGGTGCCGGTGCGTTTGCCGTTATGGCGCGCCGCGAGGTCCTCGGCCGCCGTGACCAGAATCGACGCCTCCAACGCATACGACTCGCGGTGACTCCATGCCGCCGCGGGAATCAACGGCGCGAAGGGCGTCGGGTTACCGGCCGCCCGATGGGCCACCATGCCCCACCGAAACGCCTCGCCAATCACATCGTAGTCGTACATGTTCGTGTCCTGCTGGACCAGGTACGCGGCCGAGAATGTCGCCTCCAGAAACAACCGCTCCGCCGCCGCATATTGCTTCGCCCGAAGCGCCAGTCTTCCCAGTGCCAACAGGGCCGTCGGCGTCAACATGTGGTCCATCCCGTTCGCCAACAGCGACGCGTTCAACTCCACCTGCGCCTCTTTCCACTTCTCCGCCGCCATGTAGGCGAGTCCCAACTGACAACTGATCCACGCCTGAGTCCAGTGGCGGTTGGGTGCCGGCCGCGCCTCCAATGCGGAAATCAGCTGGTTAGTGAATTCATCGTATTTAGCTGCCGGTCCGAGGATCTCGGTGCGTCGGCGTATTGCCAGGGCCGTACAGCGGACAATCTCCTTGACGTGCACCAAGATCATCTGCTGGGTTGTGAAAACGCCACCACGCTGAAGCACGCCCATGTTCTGCGCCGGGTTATTCCCCTCCAGGGCCGGCAGCGGGTCCGCGATCCGTGCCACCTGGACCGATCGCGTTGGCGCCCCCCATGTAGGTGGCTTACGAACGGATCGTTGCGCGCGTGCCAGTGTCGGGGGCAGCTCGATCGACCGCAGCCAGCCGGGTGACTTCGCAAACAAGCGCAGCGCCAAATTGTATTGTTTAAGCGCACCCTGAAGGTCCCCCATATGATACAGGCACTCACCCGCCATTGTATGTGCTGGAATCGAATCAACCGACTCGCCCGCAGGCGTCTTGCGCCCACTTGACCGTGCGAAATAGCGTTGTGCGGTAACGTAGTCACCGTCCAGGTACGCGCGAAACGCACTGAAATATTCGTCTGGCGGGTAAGTTCTTCGTATTTGGGCCGGTCCCACGCCCGCGACCAGGAGAACCAGGCTGGTCGCCAGCAACATCACGTGCCGCCCGGGTAAGCAGCGACACGGTCCACCGCGCGCACGTCGTACTTGGGTCATCGCAAAAACTCCGGGAAACAAGCATCTGGACACAGTTTGCCGCGCTCGGCAAACCACGATCTCGGCCGTCCAGGGACAGCCATCGAACCGTGCGGCACACGTCCAGGGGGCCGAGCACCGAGCACCTTCACAAACGCCGACGATAATCAATGATAGCTGAGTAAGCAGGGTTTCAGCTAGTTTTTTTTCAATTCTGTCAAAGTACGGCGACTCTGCGGTCGATACTGAAGGTGACAATTATGCCGGTTGCACGAGTTTTGTCGGACACGGCAGGATCGTGGCGCGACAAACCACTTGGAGAACACGTCGATGAAGTCAAAAACATCAAACAGATGGATCCACTTGACCTGGTGTGCTGTAGGGCTGTTAGCCGCATTACCGGCCGCCGGCTGTCAGGTGAGCGTAGGCGGACAAACGCTGCCCAGCCCCTACTATGCTTCGGACGATGTCCAGTACTTCGCGCCGGGCACGGAATTCAAGCTGTCGCGCGAGGCTGCCGCCATGAAAGCGTACCAAGCCGACCAACAGACCAAACAGCTGCAACGCTAGGTAGCCCAGCTGGCCGTGGCAAGCGCCCGGGCCGAATTGGTGCAACCGGCTAAGACATCGGTCCGATCGTGTCGTCACGGTAGAATTGCGGCGGGACACATGCGGCAGTCGCAGGCGGTGTGTGTCCCGTTATTGCTTTGCGTCGTGCCGCAGTTGGTGCAGGTGAAAGTGGAATTTCCCCAGTTTTCCGCCATAATTCCCCGCGCTGATAGCCGCAACATCGTCGCCCGCGGCGGCGTGCATGGCCACGGTCATCGCCTGGGCCACGGGCTCGCGGTCAACGCCGTCGATGACGATTTCGTAGGCACAGTTGGCATCCGGGTGGAGCCGTGATGCAACTCGACCACGCAACGTTGGGCAAAACGCGTCGGCGGTCGAGGCGCGCAGCGCTTTGTACTTTGAACCCACTTTACTACCGCTGCGGACGACGCCACCCGGGAAAGGGGTAATCACCCCCGATTGTTGGGCAATCGCCTCGACAGCCCGGCGCGCCGCTGCCAGAGCCGCCAGCGGTTCGCGTGCCTGGAGCACCAGGTTCCCACCGGCCACGCCCTTGGCCGCCCCAACGCTTTCCTGTACCAGGAACTCGCCATCCATTACTGGAATGCGCCAATAGCGTATCCCGTCAATCAGTTTGCTTTTTTGAAAACCATCGCCGAAAAACCGCAGGTGCTTGCCGACCGGCACGCGCTCGGCCGCCGCGTCCAGTCCATCGAATACGGCCGTCGTCGGGCATGTCATCAGACACTGGCCCGTCCGCCGCGCGACCGCTGTGGCGAGCTGTTCGACCGAGAACGCGAACGCCAAGACCGCCACACCCGGACGGCGGTCTGGGGTCTCCTCGGCCGCGAGATTCCGTTCCACGCCAGATTCGACGTCGCATGCAATAACCGAAGAACTATCGCCGGTGAACTCACGGACGGCGGCATCCAACCAGTGCGGGTCATGGGCGGTGATGACGAGTCGCGTATAGCGCATGCGAAACGCTTCGGCGAACGTATCATCAATCTGGGTTTGTCCGATCTTCAAGGCATGCCTCCGTTGGTTCGTTAAATCCGGTCAGATCCACGCGGCGTGCCGCACTACGCCACCGAGGCAGTACGCGTGGTCAACCGGGGGGGGCAAATCGGTGTTGCGGTGTTTCGGTGTTTCGGTGTTGCGGTGTTGCGGTGAAGGCCGGGCCGGCAATACACGTCTCGTTCCGGGGAGCGCGATTGGTTTTCCACGACAGGTGGCGGCGAAACGTTCTGTACGGGTCCATCTCGATCGCCGGGTGAATACCCGCATAATCGGGCCAGCCGGCCGCCTGTCGGGCGATATCACTTTGACTGAACGCTCATTCTGACGTATAGCAATGGTAGCAGGTTCTGCGCACCGTTGTCGATCCAGCGTCGGGACCGCGAATGATTACATGCTCAGTGGCTCACGTTCGACAACGTGCCCCGCCCACCAACATGTCAGTACCAACATGGAAGACCAGATCCCCCAATTCCCGACCGGTGAGCAATGGAGCGACCACTTCGCTCACGCCGTCCAGGACCAGCGTAGCCGAGCGTTTGAGTTGTTGCAGAGCGAACAACACCGCTTACAGCGATTCGAAGCCACGCTGGCGGACAAAGTGCGTGCTCTGACGGAGAAATTGGAGCGTGACCGAGCGGCGATCGTCCAGCAAGGCGAGGAGCTCCAACAGCGTGCCGAACAGCTGGACCAGCGGGCCGAAGAACTCGCGGGACTCCGCCAGGAGCTGGACGCGCGGCGTCAACAATGGGACCAACGGCAGGCGGAAGCCGCCCAGCGTCACGAAACACTGCTTGAAGAGATCCACCAGCAACACCAGAAGCTGAACACGCTGCGTGATGAACTGGCGACACAGGAGCGCGAACTCAACGAGCAACGGCACGACTTGGAGCGGCGCCGCGTGGAAATCGATCGTCGCGCCGAACAATTGGTCGCCGACACGCATCATCTCGATCAGATGACCGCCGACATCGAACGCGAGCGTGCTGAGCTTTCGGACCGCACCGAGAAGCTTGACGCGCGCGGCACGCACCTGCAAGACCGCGAACTGGAATTACAATCCGAGGCGCGCCGCCTGGAAGCGCTCCAGCAGGAGCTGGATCAGACCAACGATCGACTGCGGCAACAGCATGATGAACTAGCTCAGCGTCAGGAACAGTTCGCACGGCAAAAGCAGGACCTCGACGCGCGCGACGACGACTTGCAGCGGGCACGCACGCAGGTCGCCGAACAACACGCGCGGGTCGACCAACAGCGTCAGGAGGTCGATGAAGCCCGCGACCGACTGCGCGCCGCCGAGGCCGAGGTCGCCGACGGACGCCGGCAACTGGAGCAGGATCAGGCGGAACTCGCGCGGCAAACCGCGGAACTTAAAACGGACCGCGAACAGCTGGAGCACGCGCGCGAAGCGTTGGGGCGCGAGCGCGACGAACTGGCGTCGGTGCGTACGGATGTCGATGATCGGTCCCAAGAGCTGGACCGGCGCGACTCGGAACTTGACCGCATTGCCGCACACCAGGCCGAACAATCCACGGCGCTCGCTCAACAGAGCGCCCAATTAGAGCGTCAACGAGAGGAGTTCGAATCGGCGCGCGCGCAACTGCGGCAACGGGAACTGGAGACGCGCGAACAGCGTCGTCGACTAGCCCAACAGCTCCGTGCCCAACGCGCCGAACATTCCGCGGAACTGGAAAAACGGCGTGCCGAAATCCTGCAACTCGCCGCCAATGAAGATTCACAACTGACGGTCCAATTGGCGGAGGCGACCGCCCGCTGCGAGCGACTACGCGGCGATCTGGAAGACGAGACCGAGAAGAATACCCAGTTCCACGAAACGATCGAGACACTGCAGCACGAACGGGATGAGCTGCGTAGCCAACTTGAACAGCTCCAAGCACGCCATGACAGCGAGCTGGCCGGTTGGAACGAACAACGCAGTGGGTGGGAGCAAGATCGTGCGCAGCTCGAAACACGATTGGAGGAAGTCCATGACCTCCATCGCGAGCTGGAGCACCTGCGAACTCAGCTGCAACAGACGCGCGTCGAATCAGAGCAACTGGAAACCGAGTTGAACACGGCCCGGTCCGCGGCCGAGCAACAGCGGTCCGCGGCCGACGCGGAACTGAGTGAAGCACGCGCGGAGATCGAACGACTCGAGCACGAAATCGCGGCCCGGGAAGGCGAAACAGACGCGGCAACACAGTCCCAACTGACCGCCCTGCGCGCTCAACTCGACGAACAAACTCAAGAGTGTGTGCAGCTTCGGCGACAAATCGCGCGACTCGAAAAACGATTGGCGTCGCGGCCGGAGGCCGATGACTCGGAAGCCCTCAAGAATATGCGGGCGCGTCATGAGCTGGCGACCGAGGACCTGCGCGAACTCAAATCGGAGAATGCCCGGCTCAAAAAGCAGTTAGCCGAGGCGCAATCGGAAGCGCCGGCCGCATCCGCGATCGGCGGCGGATTCGACTGGGAAACGCAGAAACAAATGCTGCTCGCCCAGCTCGAAACCGACTTCGTTGCCGCCGATGCGGCAGGAAAAGAAGACCGGATGACCATCGAGGGTACGATCCGGATCACCGACCAGGTCGTTGCCGAAAAGGACTCGCAACTGGCCGAAAAGGACCGTGAGATCGCCGAGTTGAAACAGATTCTGGAACAGCAAGCCGAGAGTATCGGCAACGTCGCCGTCGGCGCGGCCGCGATCGCGAACGTGCTGGACCAAGACGAACTGATCAAGGAAGAACGCGAGAACCTCCGCCAGGCAACGGAGGAATGGCGTGAAAAACTGCGTGCGGCCGAGATTGAAATCTCGCTCGAACGGGCCAAGCTGGCGCGTGAACGCGTGGAACTCGAAGAACAACTTGAGCACGTTCGGGACCAACGCCATATGCGCGACTCCCAATCCGGCAGTTCGCGACAAGCGCCGGAAAAACAGCCCTCCCGCCGCTGGTTGGAACGACTTGGCCTCAAGGACGATTAGATTCTTAGGCTGCCAGATGCGCGCACCGTGCGCGCATGTTTCCAAGCGGACAACGGGAACGCTACGGAACAAGGGCGTACTCCCTTGTGGGTTGCGGGCCACCCGCATTAGGCCTTTCTCACGCCTGCTTCCAGACCGCGGTACCACCGCCATCGAGACGTTCCATCCTGACTCGCCAACGCCGCGGGCGGGCAACAACTTGCCGGATTGTCCCACCCAATGGACCACCACTGCTTGATTTCTCGCCGCTAAATGCTTACGTTCGCTATTACACGCGTAGACCCGGGGAAGCGGACCCGGTCGCGTGCGTGCGCAATGATGTCACGAGAATCACGGCGGGAGTTACGATGACGAACCAAGACACGCGAATCGAGCGCGCCTTCGCGCTGGCGAAAGACCAGTACGCCGAACTCGGCGTGGATGTTGATCAGGCGATGAATCGTCTGCGCGGGATCCCCATTTCGATGCACTGCTGGCAGGGGGATGACGTCGGGGGCTTCGAAAACCCGGAGGAAGCACTTGGCGCGGGCTTGGCCGTCACGGGAAACTATCCTGGTAAGGCAAGAACTCCTGATCAGCTGCGCGCGGATACCGAGAAGGCCTTGGCATTGATTCCAGGCAAACATCGATTCAATCTGCACGCGAGTTACGCGGAAACGGGTGGCAACCCGGTCGATCGGGCGGACCTGGAACCACGCCATTTCCAGGCATGGATCGACTGGGCGCGCGACAATCAACTCGGTCTGGATTTTAATCCAACGTTCTTTTCGCATCCCAAAGCCGACGACGGCTTCACGTTGGCTCATGCCGACCCGACCATCCGCCAATTCTGGGTGCAACATGGCATTGCGTGCCGTCGCATCGGTGCCGCGATGGGCAAAGCACTCGGTACGCCGTGCGTCACCAATGTCTGGATCCCCGACGGTTACAAAGACACGCCGGCGGACCGCAAGGCGCCCCGCGAACGGCTGGCCCTGTCACTCGATGAGATTTTTGCCGAGCCCATTGACCCGGCCTGGAACCTGGACAGCGTCGAGGCCAAACTGTTTGGTATCGGCTCGGAAAGCTACGTCGTGGGCTCGCACGAGTTCTATCTTGGCTACGCGGTCGCCAAACGCAAGCTGCTCTGCCTCGACGCCGGCCATTTCCATCCCACCGAGGTCATCTCGGATAAGATATCGGCCGTCATGCTGTGGCTGGACGAGATCTTGCTACATGTCAGTCGGGGCGTCCGTTGGGACAGCGATCACGTCGTCGTGCTCTCGGATGAGTTGCGTGCGATCGCCCAAGAGATCGTCCGCGGTGAGTATCTGGAGCGTGTGCATATCGGCCTGGGCTTCTTCGATGTCAGAGTCAATCGGTTCGCCGTCTGGGGGGATGGACCGTGCTGCATGTACACGGTGATGCGTAAGGG
>CAZSOG010000124.1:0-9048 GCA_964607555.1 uncultured Pirellulaceae bacterium
GCATCACCTTTTCCGTCACCGCCCGGTCCGAGTCCCTCATCGCCTGATGGTAGCCGCGCCAAGCAAAGAATGCCGTGACAATCATGAGCAATAGAGGCCCGGCGATTCCAAGTAATAACAGCGGCCGGCGCCGGCGCGCTCGGTCACGGGTCCGTAACGCGTCCAATACCTCCTGGACGTTCGCGAAACGCTGCGCGCGGCGCACCGCCAGACAACGGTCGACGATCTCCGCCAGCGCGCCGTCAACACCCCTGACCTGTCGATGCAGCTTGACCCGCCCCTGGTCCGTGATCCACTGCCGGTACTGACCCAATCGGTCGACCAGCGTCGTGGCGGATTGGATCCGCGCCGTGATCTCCTCCGTCTGGTACGGCGGACGCCCGGTCAGCATGCAGTACAGGATCGCGCCAAGTGCATAGACGTCCCACTGGGCGTCCGGGACGGCTTCGAGGTCCGCTTGCTCCGGTGACATGTAAAACAACGTGCCAAGCGACGGCGTCTGCTCGTGACTCAAACGCGATTGGCCGAAATCCGCCAGACGCGGTCGACCGTCCTGGTCCAATAGAACGTTCGCCGGTTTCAGGTCGCAATGCAACACGCCCTTGGCGTGGGCGTGATTCAAGCCGATCACGATCTCGCGAAACAACTCCACCGCCTGGCCGACCGACCGTGGACCCGAACTCTTCAACAGATGCTCGAGCGATCCATGCTCAACGTACTCCATCACGTAGTAGGGGGGGTCCGCGTCCCAGCCAACACTGAGTAACTGGACGACATAGCGGTCCGCCGACAAGAACACCAGCTTCTCCACCTCCCGCGATAACTGGGACCAATCCACTCGATTCCGGTCCCGATAGAACTTTACCGCCACCTTGCGCCCCGTGCTTCGATCCACGCCAATCCAGACCTCGCCGTATGCGCCGGATCCGAGAAACTGCGTCAGCTCATATCCCGGAACATCCGTCGGCGGACGTGTCTGATGCAGGCTGAGCGCCCGCGCCCGCCGCGCGCCTTCGCTCGATTGATGTTGAGTATAATCGCTGTCCATCGTGGAGATCCCGAGCATCGTTTCTGGGGCTGGCAAGCAGTGTGTACTATAGCATCGGTCGTTTCAGCCCAAATGGCACATAATCTGGTTTCGACCCGGAAGCGTGCTAACTTATCAGTGTTTATCCGCCCTATTCACAGGCATCGGGTCCGGAATGACATTGACCAACCGCTACCTTTCACTACAATACCGCCGTTTTCCGGGCCCGAATCAGCCCCCTATCGAGACGGAACCAACCCACCCACGGGAACTGGTCCTGAAAACACGGATCCAAACTAAAGCAAAATAGCCCCCTTGGCTACCGAAAGCGATATCGCTCTGCCATGACTGACACCACCCATGACGATTCCGGACCACTGCCCGCGGGCGACGATTGGGGTGGCATTCACCAGGCTGCACGCCGCGAGAAGCTGGAACGTATCGCCGCGATGGGAATCGACCCCTGGGGCGGCCGTTTCGACGACCGGCTGCCAATCCGCGCGATTCAAGGTCAAGCATCCGCGGTCAAATACCGCTTGGAATCCGGCGCGGAAGTCGACTTTCCGGAGCTGTCCGGCGCCGAGAAAGTCGATTTACGACAATGGAAGTCCGAGCGAGGCAAGGGGACGATGGTCGGACCGAAGGTACGGGCGGCGGGACGTATCGTCCTCCAGCGTCCGACCGGAAAACTGATCTTTCTGAATATCCGCGACTGGACCGGCGACATTCAGTTATTCGTTGGCAAACGCCAGGTCGGGGATGCCGACTTTGGTCTGGCGCAGCAATTTGATATGGGCGACATCATTGGCGTGGATGGTCAGCTTGGGCGAACGAACACGGGCGAGTTAACGATTTTCGCCGAGCGACTCCATTTTCTGTGCAAGTCGCTCGAACCGCATCCCGAGAAGCATCACGGTCTGTCCGATCCCGAACTTCGCCAGCGCATGCGTTATTTGGACCTGGTCTACACGGACGGCGTCTTGGCACGATTCCTCGACCGAACCCAGATTATTCGTTCGATTCGCGACACGCTTGGCCGACACGCGTTTGTCGAAGTGGAAGGGCCGACACTGCATGCGATCGCCGGTGGGGCGGCGGCGCGGCCGTTTGTGACGCACCACAACGCACTCGACATCGACCTGTACATGCGGATTGCATTGGAGTTGCATCTGAAGCGATTAATGGTCGGCGGGATGGAACGGGTTTACGAACTGGGTCGAGTTTATCGCAACGAAGGGATCAGCCCACGCCACAATCCCGAGTTCACGATGCTGGAGGTCTATCAAGCGTTTGGAAACTATGAAACGATGATGGACCTGACCGAGCGCATGATCATCGAGGCGATCCAAGCGATCGGCGGCGGTTATCAGCGACCGTGGGGCGATCGCACGATCGACTTTACCCCGCCCTTCGCGCGGCGCACGTACGACGAGCTGTTCGCGGAGCATACGGGCATCGATCCCGCGGATCATGCGGCCGTCACCAAGCTCGCTGCACAACTCGGTTGGGAAACGGCCGGAAAGCATCCGGACGTGATCAAGAACTTCGTGTTTGAAGAGCGGGTGGAAGATGCGTTGGATGGCCCGATCTTCGTGATGGACTATCCGGCGAGTATCTGTCCACTGACGAAACGCCGGCGGGACAATCCAGAGATCGCGGAACGATTTGAGTTATTCATCCAGGGCATGGAGCTTGCCAACGCGTACACGGAACTCAACGATCCGGATCTCCAGCAGCAGCTGTTCCGCACGCAGCTTGATGGTCTTGCGGAAGAGGACTCGATGGCCCGCATGGATCACGATTTCATTCAGGCGTTGCGGCACGGCATGCCCCCGGCCGGCGGATTGGGCGTGGGCATTGATCGGTTGGTGATGCTATTGACAAACGCGCAATCGATTCGTGAAGTAATCCTGTTTCCACTCTTGCGTCCCTCGGACTAGACGCGACTCGGGTAGCCAAAGGACTGGCCATGTACAAACTACTTCTTTCTTGGCGTTATCTACGCACGCGTTACATTGCGTTGGCCTCGATTATCAGCGTCACGTTGGGTGTCGCCACGCTGATCATCGTCAATGCCGTGATGGCCGGATTCACGCAAGAAGCGAACAAACGTCTCAACGGGATCTTGTCCGACATTGTGTTCGAAAGCCACAGTCTGAACGGGTTTCCAAATCCCGAATGGCACGAGGCCGAGATCCGCAAGGTCGTGGGCGATGATCTGGCGGGGATGACCACCACGATCCACGTGCCCGCGATGCTGAATATCCCGGTGGGCAACGGGCAATACCTGACGCGCCAGGTGAATTTGATCGGCATTGACAAGGAGACCTACGCACAAGTCGGCGATTTTGGCCAGTATTTATTACACCCGGCGAACCGCAAGCGACTGAGTTTCGAGTTACGTGAAGACGGCTACGGCGCCGACCACGACGGTTTTCCGGTGTCGGGTTGGAAATATCGGCGTGCCCGCGTCGCTTATGAACGGGCGCTGGACGAGCAACTGGCGATCGAACGCGAAAAACTGGCGCGGCAGCAGCAGCTCGATGCGCGATCGAGCGACGGACAAACGGCGGAGGCGATTCCGGCGGATCCGAACGGTCAGTTTCCACCGCCCGACCCCTACGGCGCGCGGACCGATGACGCGCCCCAATTCGACGAAGCCAAACAACAATACACGGGCATCATCTTGGGGATTGCCATCTGCAGTCAGCGCGTTAAGGACCCGCAAAAACAAGTCCGCGACTATTTCTTTTGCCGGCCCGGAGATGACGTGAAGATCACGTTACCGACCGCCGGCAGTCCGCCCGAAGCGCGCAGCGCGACACTCACGGTCGTGGATCTCTATGAAAGCAAAATGAGTGAATACGACTCGATGCTGGCGTTCATGCCGATCGACCAACTGCAATTGTTGCGGGGGATGTTCGATCCGAAGACCAATGCACGGTACGTGACATCGATCCAGATCAAGCTGAAACCGGGCGTTGACCTGAACGGCGTACGTGACCGACTGCGGGCCCGATTCCCCATCGAGGAGTATCCGTATCAGATTCAGACCTGGCGTGACATGCAGGGCCCGTTGCTTTCCGCCGTGCAGCTGGAAACCACCATCCTGAACATCCTGTTATTCCTGATCATCGCCGTCGCCGGCTTCGGAATTCTCGCGACGTTCTACATGATTGTCGTCGAGAAGACACGCGATGTCGGCGTATTGAAATCGCTCGGCGCGCCAAGCCGTGGTGTCATGAGCATATTTCTTGGTTATGGATTCTCGTTGGGGATGGTCGGATCGGGGGTCGGCCTGGTAATTGGCTTGCTGTTCGTGCGGCATATCAACCAGATTGCCGCTGGTTTGGAGTGGCTCACTGGCCGGCCGGTCTTCGACCCCACCGTGTACTATTTTCGCGAAATACCTGCGATTATCGAGCCGCACACGATCATCGGTGTGATGTCAGGTGCCGTCTTGATCGCGGTGCTGGCCAGCGTCTTGCCGGCCCGTCGTGCCGCCCGCCTGCATCCCGTGGAGGCCTTGCGCTATGAATAGGTCAACTGCCGCCCAGCCGACGCGTACCGCGAAACATGGCCGGCAACCGGTCCATGCCCGAGTGCGCCCGGACGACCCCCAAGCCGACGCCCAACCGCAGGCCGGATGGCAACTCGCCGCACATGACTTGACCAAAAGTTATCGCAAAGGGAACATCCAGATTCCCGTGCTGCGCGGCGTTCGGCTGGAAGTACCGCAAGGCGAGTTCGTCGCGATTGTCGGCCAAAGCGGCTCGGGGAAGAGCACGCTTCTGCATCTGCTCGCCACGCTCGACAAACCCGACCGCGGCGAGGTTCACTTCGAAGGCCGGCGGATCGACAATCTGCCGGCGCTCCAACGCGACCGCCTGCGTAACCAGACCTTGGGAATGATCTTCCAGTTCTACCACCTGCTGCCGGAACTGACGACGCTGGAAAACGTGTTGGCACCGATCATGATCTCGGACGGCGTATGGCGCTACTGGCGTCGCCGCCAAGCACACCGGCAACAGGCCGAACATCTCTTGGACATGGTCGGCCTGGCCCACCGGTTGCGGCACAAACCGCGCGAACTATCCGGCGGCGAAATGCAGCGTGCCGCGATCGCACGGGCGCTGATCGCCAGCCCCAAGCTGCTGCTGGCTGACGAACCGACGGGGAACCTGGACCGCCAGAACGGGCAGGAGATCATGGAAATCCTGCGCACCTTGAATGCGGACCAAAACCTCACTATAGTCATGGTGACACATGATCTATCCATCGCCCGGCAAGCGGACCGGACGGTTCGTCTGGTCGAAGGACGCGTGCAAGTCGGTTGATTGGGCCATGGTCTAGAATGTTCCGACTCCCCCGGTCGGCGTCCGCGCCGATTTAATCTGGGCCGCTGCCAATCCAGTTCGATTCACCCGTTTTTTTTCGAGAAATGTCATGTCCCTGAAGGTCTACATCAACGGCGAATTGTTCGATAAGGAAGAAGCCAAAATCAGTGTGTTCGATCATGGCCTGCTGTATGGCGATGGTGTATTTGAAGGCATGCGCAGCTATGGCGGCAGAGTATTTCAGCTGGATCGACACCTGCGGAGATTATGGGATTCCGCCAAGACAATCTGGCTGGAAATTCCTATTTCGCTGAAAGAAATGACCGATGCCGTGAATCAGACGCTGCGAATCAACGAAATCGATGACGGATACGTGCGTCTGTTGGTCACCCGCGGCCGCGGCACGCTCGGCCTCGACGCGGACCTTTGCAAAGACCCTCAGGTCATCATTATCACGGATCATATCGCGCTCTATCCCGAAGCGTACTACGAGAAGGGTCTGGAGATCGTTACCGCCAGCACGCTCCGAAATCACCCGGGCGCCTTGAATCCGCGCATCAAATCGATGAACTATCTCAACAACATCTTGGCCAAAATCGAAGGCATGTTGGCCGGCTGCGTGGAAGCGTTGATGCTGAACCACAAGGGTGAGGTCGCCGAATGCACCGGCGACAACGTGTTCCTCGTGAAACGGGGCCAGCTGCTCACGCCACCGATCGACGCCGGGATTCTGGAAGGGATCACGCGCGAGGTCGTACTCGAACTGGCACGCAAGGCCGGAACCACGGTGCGTGAAATTTCGCTGACGCGGCACGATGTCTACGTGGCGGACGAGTGCTTCTTGACCGGCAGCGCCGCGGAGGTGATCCCCGTGGTCAAGGTCGACGGACGCGTGATCGGGACCGGCACCCCCGGGCCTGTCACACAGGGACTACGCACTGACTTTCAACAGCTGGTCCGGGCCAGCTAGCCCGGAGGAGTCACCATGAGCCAGCGTCTTTGCCGACATTTTCGTGGACCGCGAACCGGAATATTCCTGGCGGCACTCCTGCTGGCATGTTCCGCCACCGCCCAAGACCCGCCCGCGAACGAGACGTCCACCACCTTCCCACCGGGACGCACATCGTACTTGGGCCGCAGAATCGCCCAGACGATGCACTATACCTGCGCGCAGTGGTTGATTCGCGACGCGCGGGAACGGGAAGAACGCTGCTCGATGACACTTGCACATCTTGGCGTGCGGGCCGGCATGACTATTTGCGATATGGGATGTGGCAATGGCTACTACAGCCTGAAACTCGCGAAACTGGTTACGCCGAATGGCCGCATTCTCGCCGTCGACGTCCAGCCACAGATGTTGTATATGCTACGCCAGCGGGCCGAACAGGCGGGGCTCGAGAACATCACGCCAATCCTTGGCTCGATCCACAATCCGCAATTGCCGACCGGCAGCTGCGATTTAATCCTGATGGTCGATGTCTACCACGAGCTTTCCCACCCGCGCCGCATGCTGGCCGCCATGCGTAAAGCACTCAAACCAAAAGGTGAGATCGTGCTGGTCGAATATCGCGAAGAAGATCCGAAAGTCCCCATCAAGCCACTCCATAAGATGAGCAAGAAACAGATCTTGAAGGAAATGAACGCGAACGGATTCAAGCTATCACGCCAGTTCGACGGGCTGCCCTGGCAACACCTCATGGCCTTTCAACGGGCTCCCGAGTGGCAATCAGATCTTCCAAAGTAGCAACATCGAGTAATGCAGAATATTCGGGCTGCTCGGGTTGGATGACCCTTCGTAGCGGTCCGTGACTCGAAACTTGAGACTCATGTTGGTCTTCTTGTCCAACAGCACCTCCCAGCTTGCTTCGGTGCGCACACGGTAATCATTGAAGTCACTCCAGACCGGCAGATAGTTGACTTCGGCATGTAGTTTCTGGCGATCGTTCAGCTTGTGATCGTATTCCATGCCCATGACGGCCTCCGGCACCCAACGACGATCGAGCCCGCGAAACCGGCGCGAAGTACCGCCACCGACTTGTCCCTTAAGCTTGACCTGTCCGTTGTCAATGAACAGATAACCGGCCCCGGTATTCAAGGTAAGCCGCGCGTGATAGTCGGTAAACTCGTTGTAAACGAGCCACATCTTGCCGAACGCCGTCCACCGACTGTCCTTGAACAGCCAATCGTGATTGACATCCAGTTTTGCGTTGTGCTTGGTCTGCTCACTGAATGTCGATCCACGCACATACGCCATATCCATCCGCAGATTGCTCCAGTCCACCTTGCGTTTGAGGTTCGCTCCCCCACGCAGCGTCAGCGTATCGGAATCACCCTTGGATCCATCCATACCTAACTCAAAACTCGATTCCCACGGCGCGGGCACATGCCAGTGCGTCGGCAGAACCCACTCATACCAGGAGAGGTCCGCGGCGCCCGAGAGCACGCCCGGCTTGATTTCCTCGACCACGGGCTCGACGCGCGCTCCCTCCGCCTTGGCCGTCACGTCCTCCGCCGGTGCCGAAACGGGTTGAACCTCGTCGGTAACAGGCGGCAAGCGTTTTGGCTCGCTCTCATCCGCCGCCAATACCACGGCCGCGAGCATGAGAAAGACCGCGACCGCCATGAAAATGAAACGTGGAATTCGCATGGAATTACAATGGATTGGATTCTTAGTTGGACAGCGCCACTTTTTGTGTCACGCATGGCGTAACGCACTCCAATCGAGGGAGTTACGCCCTCGCCCACACAAGCTGGGCGGGGGCCGGATACGGACAATCCAAGCATTAACAAACCGATAACGAAGAAAAGTGGCGCTGTCCAATTAGGCTGCCGCACGCGCGCCGTGCGCGCGTGTTTCGAAGCGACGGGCGGGAGCGCGACCGAAGGAGGGCGTACTCCCTCGTGGGTTGCGGGCCACCCGCAGTAGGCACAAGGTTGACATGAATACCGCAATTTGGGCTAATTGCGTTTCGTCGCGGGCGTGCCGCGTGTGCCTCCGGAAAATGGGTAATCCGCGACACACGATACGGACTAGCTGCGACGAAACAACAGCAACGCACCAGGGGTTCGAATGAACATGCTGACAAACGGCCGGGTTTATACCTGAAACGTCATGGTGAATGCAAGACGAATTCGCTTCGAGTTTTATCCAGCAATTCCCGGCGAGTGTAAAACTGCTTGAAATACGGTGTTTTTGATCTTTGCTTTCGTAAACGATTATGCGAGCATAGGGAGAGTGAGGCGAATTGGCAGAAAGGGGAGAAAGCGGTTTTCCAAAGGACTGGGGAAAAAAATGGCCACGGATCAGGCTTCTCGTACAGAACGTAAACATCTATCGCCGGACGCGTTGTTGCGTGAGCTTCGGCGGATCTTTGAAGAAGTGCCCAATCATCGTCCAGCTGGTGCCAATGTGTCATTAGCCGACGCCCTCATGGCGGGCTTCGCCGTGTTCGCTCTCAAGGAGCCTTCGTTGTTGGCGTTCGACGACCGGCGGCGCGACGATGCCAAGAACCTCGAGATGGTCTTTCACATCGAGCATGTTCCTTGCGACACGCAATTACGGGAAATCCTCGACCCAGTCGATCCAGAAGCTTTGCGTCCCGCATTCCTGGAAGTGTTTCGCCGCTTGCAGCGTGGCAAGGTACTCGAGCAATTCACGTTTATCGATGGTCATTACTTGCTGTC
>CAZSOG010000125.1:0-9011 GCA_964607555.1 uncultured Pirellulaceae bacterium
GCGGTGGAGACCTTCGGTCGCTCCCGTGCGGGGTCAGAAGACCCGCGCACAGCGCTCGGTCTTGTCCCGTCCGTCCGCCGAGGGCGGATTTATCCCAGTGGAGCGTTGATTCCGCACTACGCACACTATGGCGATTTGCTCGCCGCCACGCGTGGCCCGCCTTGGGCGGCCGTGACGTACGCGGCCAGCTGCCGCATGTTACTGCAAAACTCGGCGGAGTACATCATGTGCAACTTCGTTTTCTCGTCCACTTCATACCCGACGCGTCCTTCCTTGTCGCGTACCTGTTCGCGTTTGGCGACAATTTGGACCCAGCGGCCCAGGTCATCTTGTGCCGCGATGATTTTCTTGGCGGCATGTTGCATGCCGTGGGCGGTGGTGGACCATTGCTTCGGTGTGGTGCCGTGACGGCGCTTCCGCAGATAATAATCGCGACCATGTTTCTTGATCTGTTCGTAACGTCGCATGCGTGCATTCACACCGTAGTTGCCTTGAAAGCTATAGTGGACCGGAAGGTCGTCATCCGTATAGACAAGTTTGTACGTCCGCGTGAAATAGAGAGGCCGGTTCGTGCCGATTTCATAGAATCGGGCCCATATGCCGTTCTCGTCAGTCCCGCCGACGCGCGACCGCTTGTACCAGTCGACGGCCTTGCCGACCGCCTCGAGGTAGCGCGGATCGCCAAACTCAATGTACATATCCATCAGCAGCTGCATATTGCCGGACGACTCGCCACCGGTAACCGACGCCGGTTCGAATTTTCGTGCCCAGGCCGGTTTGAGCTGCTGATCGTATTGCTGCGCCCACGTCGATTGCGGCGCCGGTAATTGGGCGCGCAGGTAGAATTCAAGACACCGTTTGACGCTGGCCAGGTAGCGTGGGTCATTATACTGCCGCGCCGCGATCAGCACCGCTCGCACGCAATCGCTCATCGTGTTGTCGTTGAATGTCGGGTAGGCACCATAACCTTTCGGCGGCGGGAAGCGTTGCGGCCATGCACCGTCCCATGGCCCGCCTTGATATTGTGCCCGCAGAAAACAATCGAGTGCGCGCCGCACGGCGGTGTCGATCACGGGGTCATCAACATATTGGTCCACGGCCATCAAGAAACGTGTCGCGCTCTGCGTCGTGTCATCATCGAAGGTCGTCGTGTTACGCAGACGCTCGTAGTGCGGTGTCGTTTTGGGGTCAAGATGTTGATAACGATTGCGGTTACGTTGCCGGTCGTACTCGATGCTGTAGGTCCAGCCCCCGGACTCCAGTTGGCCCCAGGCCAGACAATGCGCGGCGGCCACGGCGGCGTCAAGATAGAGGCGTTCACCGGTCGCTTTGTAGGCTTCGAGAAACGCCATGCCGACCGACGGGGTCCCCGGCGGTTGCACCCAATTCGTGGTTAACGGCAGGTCGCCACTCTCGCCACGCCGCCGCGTCGTGAAGTCGGTACTGTACTCCCACACGTAGCCATCGTGTGACGCCACGTGCGTCGCCCAATACGTACCTGCCTTGCGCATGGCTTCCCGCGCGGCATCCACATCGTCTGCCGCGCACCGCGTGGCGGACGACATCAAGGAGACGATTACCCCGGCACTCAGCAGTAATTGAAATCGTTGCATCGCGTTGCGCCTTTCTGTCGGACATGGGATCGAACAGCCGCGGGATTTTCAGGATTATATCACACGAGCGACCGTTTCGCGGTTAGCCGGCCGAGTAGATGGCCAGATAGAGCATGCCGACGGTGAGCAGACAGATCACGGCGGCAACGGCGACGATAATTGGCCATGATGACGGCCGAGATTCGGGGGGTGGGGCGACGTGCGCGTTAATTGGGTGAGGAGCGGGGATCCCGCCATCAGGTGCCGGCGGGGGAGTGGGTTTTGTTCTTGATCTGGCAGGCGCGGTTCCGGCCTGTTTTTTTCCGGGCCGCCCGCCAGATGGAGCCGCGGGCCGTCGTTGGTTGGTCTTCGCCTGCCGGGCGGCAGCTGGTCGCGGTTCGGGTTCCGGCTTGCGCCCCGGTCGTGCGGATTCGGCGTTCGCCGGAGATGTCTTTGTTGAATGTTGTTTGGATTGTTTCTGTTGCTTCGCCGCAGCACGCGGTTTGGGGTCGGCCGGCGTGGCCTTGTCGGTGGCACTCCCGTGGGGTGCGGGTGACGGCGGGGCCATGCCGGGTGGATAGAGGTTAGGATCGCGATTCACGGCGGCGATTTCCGGGGCCACATCCGCGTGCTCCGGTTCCGCGGAGGTACTTGGGGTGGCCGGTTTCGGCCGGCGCAAACGCTGGTCGTAGGCGACTTTCTTTTCGGGATCGGTCAACACCTCCTTCGCGGCGGCAAGTTCGTCCAGCAAGCGCGCCCATTCGGCCGCGTGGGAACCGGGTCGGAAGCCACGTACCTTGACCACCGCGCGATCGATTGCCACGTGGATTTTATCGAGGTCCTTTTCGAACGGCTCCAGCCCGCACAACTGATAGAAGTTCGGGTCGGTAAGATCCGCTCGCAGTTGGAGCCATTCGTGATAGCGATTAAACGACTCTTTGGCCACGGTTAGCGCCTATTGACCGATGGAACGAGGCACCACGCGTTGGGTGCCGGATTTTGCCTCTATCATCATCATACGTCGAGACTCGTGATCCGACAATGATTTAGCCAACGGTCAGTTGGTCAGCGTTCCGGCACGCCAGTTCGTACAGATATTGTTGGTGGCGATGTCGCGTGTCTCCGGGCTCAATTTGTTTGCGGTCATATAATCCATCCGAGCGGAGCAACCGGCCCTTGACATTATCACGCACGAACGACTCGAGAATCGCCTTGAGACGTTGCTTGCTCGGCGCGTCCTCGATCGGCACAAGCAGTTCGACACGCCGCAGCAGATTGCGTGGCATCCAGTCGGCGCTGCTGATGAACACACGCTCGTTACCGCCATCGTGCAAGTAGAGAATTCGGCTATGCTCGAGAAATCGATCCAGGATACTGACGACACGAATGTTCTCGCTCATCCCGGGCACGCCCGGTCGAAGGCAACAGATGCCGCGCACGTTCAGATCGATATCGACCCCCGCGCGTGAAGCGCGGTAGAGCGCGTTGATGACCTTTCCATCCACGAGGGAATTCAGTTGTGCCATGATGCGTGCGGGCAACCCTTTGCGCGCCCGGCGCGTCTCGCGCTCGATCGAGTCGACCAGCCGTTCGCGGAGCCCGATCGGTGCCGCTTCCAGTTTCTGGAATTCTTGCGGTTGTGACAGGCCGCTGATCGCGTTGAAGAAACTCGCGGCATCCTGTGTCAGCGCGCTGTCACACGTCATGAAACTGGCATCGCTGTACAAACGCGAAGTCATCTCGTTATAGTTTCCGGTCCCGAAGTGCGCGTAACGGCGCACGCCGTCCGGCTCGCGGCGCAGGACAAGGCAGCACTTCGCGTGCGTTTTCAGGCCTTTGACACCGTAAATGACCTGGACCGACGCCTGTTCCAACCGCTTGGCCCAGTGGATATTGCGCGCTTCGTCAAAACGTGCTTTGAGTTCGACCAGCACGGTGACCTGCTTGCCGTTTCGGGCGGCGCGGCGCAGGGCGTCGACGATCGGACTCTGGCGGCTGGTCCGATACAGAATCTGCTTGATTGTGAGCACATCCGGGTCCGCGGCGGCTTCCTCGACAAACCGCACCACCGGATCGTAACTTTCGTAAGGCTGGTACAGAAGGATGTCACGGCGCGCGACTTGCGCGAAAATACTCTCGTCCGCGTTGATCATCGGGGAAGGACGCGGCGGCCATGCTTCATAACGCAGATGGTCGAATCCGGCCAACCCACTGAGGGACATGAAGGCGGACATGTCCAACGGTCCGGGTACGGCGTAAATATTCTCGGGTTCCACGGCCAACGCGTTTTCGAGAAATGTTCGAATGCGTTCACCGGCGTCCTGGTCGATCTCCAATCGAACACAAGCGCTCTGTTTGCGCGCATTCAGAACCTGCTGCATGCCCGATAGCAGGTCCGATGCCGAGTCCTCTTGGACACGCAGATCGGCATTGCGCGTGATGCGAAACAACGCCGTATCGCGCACTTCCGTGTCGGGAAAGAACCGAGCCAAGTGCATGCGTACGACGTCGCCGAGCAACATGTATCGATACCCGCGCGCAGATGGCAACTCGACGATTCGGTTAATGCGTTGCCCTAGCGGAATCACGGCGAAGGGCTGCTTCCGGGCCCCCGCCGAGCCGCCCAGCTCGACACACAACACGAGCCGTTGATTGACGAGCAGTGGAAACGGATTCTGAGGTGATAGCAACATCGGCGTCATCACCGGAAACACCGACTGCTCAAACAATTGCTCGACAACACCGCGCTGGGCATCATCCAACTGATCCGGCACCAATCGGGTGATATCGTGCCGGCCCAGTTCGGGCTCGAGATCCTCGAGAAAACACGCGTATTGGTCGTCAACCATGCGGTGTGTACGCCGGGCGATCGCAGCCAGTTGCTGCCACGCCGTCATGCCGGCCAAATCACGCTTACTCGGATCCTGGTCGGCCAACATCTGCAGTCCGCCGACCCGCACCATGAAGAACTCGTCCAGGTTGGAGCTGGCGATGGCGAGGAACTTGAGCCGCTCCAAGGGCGGCACTGCATGGTCCCGCGCCTCGTCGAGCACGCGTTGATTGAACTCCAACCAGCTTAGCTCGCGATTAATGTACATCGCGGGTGACTTACCCATGTCGCAACCTCAAGATCGTCGAGGCCCGGCGGCACGAACCTCTGGAGCCGTCTGTTCGGCGAACTGTGCGAAATTCTCGCGGAACTTGTTGGCCAATTCGTCCGCCATCGTGTCATAGGCGGTGGGATCCGCCCAGGTCCCGCGCGGCATTAAGAGCGGGTCCGGAACGCCCGGACAATGCGCGGGAACCTGTAACCCGAAACGTGCCTCCTCCACATACGGCACATCCATGAGCGCCCCGGAGTGGATCGCGTCAATGATCGCGCGTGTGTGGCTTAACTCCATGCGCGACCCCACGTCGTAATTCCCCCCCGACCAGCCGGTATTGACCAGCCAAACACGTGCGTCATGACGCTGTATTTTTTCCGCCAACAGTTCCGCGTACTTGTTCGGATGCCAGACCAGGAAGGCGGCCCCATAACAGGCCGAAAACGTGGCTTGTGGCTCGCGCACGCCCATCTCGGTTCCAGCCACCTTTGCCGTGTAACCGCTGATGAAATGGTACATGGCCTGCGTCGGTGTCAGTCGAGCCACCGGCGGCAGCACCCCAAATGCGTCACACGTCAGAAAGATGATATTCGACGGATGCCCCCCCATTCCCGGAATCTTGGCGTTCTCAATGCGAAAAATCGGGTAGGACGCGCGCGTGTTCTCCGTGATGCTCGCGTCATCGTACGCCACCGTCCTCTCAAACGGCGCGTACACCACGTTTTCCAGGACGGCGCCAAAACGTATCGCGCGGTAAATCTGCGGCTCCTTGTCCGGTGACAAACCGATGACTTTCGCATAACAGCCACCTTCAATATTGAAGACGCCCCGGTCGCTCCAACAGTGCTCGTCATCGCCAATCAACCGGCGGCGCGGATCCGTGGACAATGTCGTCTTGCCCGTCCCTGACAACCCGAAAAAGATCGATACGTCGCCCGCTTCCCCTTCGTTGGCCGACGAGTGCATCGATAAAATGCCCCGTTTGGGCATCAAATAGTTCATGACCGTGAACACGCCCTTCTTCATCTCACCGGCATATTCCGTGCCCAAAATCACGAATTCACGCCGCTCGAAACTCAGGCAGACACTTGTCTCGGATGTCACCTGGGGAGTAAAAGGACATGCGGGAAACCGCCCGGCATTGAAGATCACGTAATTCGGCTCGCCAAATCGATCCAGCTCCTCACGCGTGGGGCGAATAAGCATATTCCGCATGAACAATGCGTGATATGCCGATTCGCAGATCACACGCACTTTGATGCGGTGTTCAAGATCGGCGCCGGCAAACCCGTCAAATACATAGAGCTGCTCACGCGTATTCAAATAGTCCAGCGCGCGGCGTCGGTTGGTCAGGAATGCCGCGTCCGAGATCGGCGCGTTCACCTCACCCCACCATATGTCCCCGGCACTGTCGGGATGCTCGACAATGCGTTTGTCGCGCGGACTTCGGCCCGTCTTGGATCCGGATGAAACCGTCAGCGCGCCCGATTCGGTGATCGCCGCTTGGCCGCGGCACAACGCGTCCTCGTACAAACGTGCCACCGCCACGTTGCGATAGACGTTGGCAACGTGAATCCCGTACTTGCTCAGGTCGAAACGGATCTCGGCCATGGGCATTTCCTTCCTTTTTCTCGATCGATGGTAAAAAAAACAGTGTCGTAGGCCTGCAACCCAGTGCGGGTGGCCCGCAACCCACAAGGGAGTACGCCCTCCTTCGGTCGCGCTCCCGTTGTTCACTTCGAACCATGTGTGCACGGCGCACACATGTGGCAGCCTAAGAATCTAATCTCCTATCAACGCAACCGACTCGACCCGACACAAAAGCTGGACCGTCGACCCCGAAAGCGGCCCGCTGATAACCTCCCCCAATGGCAAATCATAGACTAAAAGGGCGGTAACGGAACCACACTGGAGCGGGGGCAATCCGTAGTGCGGGCGGGTCATTGTGCTGGACCGGACCAGCACCCCGAGTGCCGTGGCCGAACGCGATAAGCCGCGTTGGGTCGAACGAAGTAGAATTCGGGTGCATTATTTTCGTCAATTGGATACAATACTGGAGTGTGTGGTAGGAAACGCGACGGGCGTGCGCTGACCAGGTGGCCGCACCAAAAATCAACTGGATTCTTTCTCTCGGTTTTTGGTAGAATCTCCTCTTCGTCCTCGGGTGTTCTCCATTATCGGCGGGGCATTATCATGAACCAACCTGTTGATCGCGAGAGACTTGCAGCGCGTGCCGCGAATGCCGGGGGGCGTGCGCGGTACGGCAATCAGAAGACGTTGGTCCGGCGCTGCGGATCGGCGATTCTGCGACTGATGGCACGTCTGCTGCGGGGAGTTCGTGTGCGCGGCCGCGCCCCGGTGGTCCTGAGCGCTGGAGCACGCTGCGTCACGGGGCGATTCCGCGAATCGAATCAAGATCGTTGTTATGTTGATCGACGCAACGGCCTGTTCCTGGTCGCCGACGGGATGGGGGGACACACGTTTGGGGAGCGCGCGAGCCAGGCCGTGATTGAGGTGATGGCCGAGCGGCTCAGTGGCTATTGTCACGATCCCACGGTCGCGCTCGATTGGATCGATCTCGAGTTGCAGCAGGCGGTCCGGGCGGCGAATCACGAGCTGATGGAATTGGCGCGTCGCCAACCCGAACTTAACGGCATCGGCACGACGATCGTCGCCGCGGTGATACGTGGTCGCCGCCTGCTCTTGGCAGCTGTCGGTGACAGTCGCGCGTACCTGTTGCGAGACGGTGTCGCGCGTCAGCTGACGCGCGACGACACGGTCGCGCAGAGCCTCTTATCGGCCGGCACGCTCACGCCCCAAGAAGCGACGCACCATCCGATGCGGCACGTCATAATGCACAACGTGGGAACGCGCCGTCTGCAAAAGGATCTGCGCGTCCACCGATATCCGATTCGCCCGGGCGACCGCCTCCTGCTGGCGACTGATGGTTTCACCGACGCCGTCGCATCGGACGAGCTTGCACCGTTGCTCAATAGTTACGACGCGCCTCAGGAAACAGCCAATGCCTTGGTCGAGTACGCGATCCAGGCCGGTTCACGTGACAACATCACGTGTGTGGTCATCGACGCAAGTGCGGCCCGGTAGCTGGTCCGCAGGATGTGGTGCCGCCGCCTTTATCCGACGCAACCGTTAATCTTCCTCGTTACGCGTGCCGTGCAACCGGTGCAGTTTCTTCCGGAGCGTCTGGCGATGCAGGCCAAGGATCCGTGCCGCCGCACGTTGGTTTTGGTCCGTTCGTTCCATGACTTCGTCAAATAGTACGCGCTCCGACTCCGTGCGAAACCGTGCGTATAAGTCGCGGATCTCCGCGTCGTCCTCCAGCTCTCGACACGCCCACTGCCGCACTGCCTCGGCCAACGTGCTGGCGGCCTCGGCCTCGGCCGCGTGCGAGACGGAAGTGAATGGCGCGAGGTGCGCGGGCGTAATCGGCAGCCCGCGCGCCATCAGTGCGGCCCGTTCGATCACGCTGCGAAGTTCCCGGACATTGCCAAACCAGGGCCGTGCTTCCAACGCGCGCACCGCGCCGGCGGTCAGCGTGGAGGACGGTTGGTTCGGTTGTCCGGAACGCGTCAGGAAGTGGTTCGCGAGAACGCCAATATCCTCGGTTCGCGCGCGAAGTGGCGGCACTGGAATATCAAATCCGGCAAGACGAAAATAGAAATCCTGTCGAAATCGCCCACGCCGTATCTCCGACGCCAGGTCGCGGTGGGTGGCCGCGATCACGCGAAAATCACACGGGCGCGGTGTCGCGTCACCGATCGGCATCACCTCATGCTGCTCCAAGACTCGGAGCAGCTTGACCTGCACGAAAAGGGGCACATCGCCAACTTCATCGAAGAAGAGGGTCGCTCCATGGGCGAGTTCAAGGAGTCCCTTGCGTGACGTTTCTGCGCCCGTGAACGCGCCACGCACGTGCCCGAACAGTTCGCTTTCGATGAGACTCGGACTGAGCGCCGCGAGGTTCACGGTCAACAACGGTTTGTCGGCGCGGTGTGAGTGGCGATGGATCGCGCGCGCCACGAGTTCCTTGCCGGTACCGCTTTCCCCGGTGATCAACACGGGAATCTCGGCGGGTGCCGCGAGCGCGATGCGTTTGAACACACCCTGCATGGCGCCGCTGCGGCCCAATAACTCGTCCGCCAATGGATCGGACCGCGCCGCCGGCGCGGCGCTGGCCTGGGCGTGTTTCAACGCGCCGAAAACGCGATCGATCACCGTCCGCACTTGGCCCAGGTCAAACGGTTTCGTGAGGTACTCGATCGCACCGTGCTCAAGCGCCTCAACGGCGGTCCGT